>JANNNN010000666.1:0-2995 GCA_031398555.1 Planctomycetia bacterium
CCATGCCCATGCCCATGCCGCCCATCATTCCTCCGCCGGAGGCTTCCGTGATCTTGCCGATCCATTCACAGCCAATAATATTCACAATCTCCGGCATTTGATCGTCGAAGTATCGGGCGTACGCAACCTTTTCGCCGCTGTTCAGTCCCAGTGGCGGAGTAGGCTCGTCTGGAAAGGTTAGAGTTGTTTCGATTGGGCTATATTTCTTCAGCTTTTCAACAAGTCTCTTATTGTTGAGTGCCGTCTCGGGCCAAACCAACAGTTTCGACTGGCGATCATATTGAAGACGCCAAGCCGCTTCGACATCATTGCGAACTTCGGTAATGATTCCATCCATCTTTGCTTTGGAAATATCATTCGGATGCTTAGGAATTTCTGACTTGACCGTGTTGATGTCGCCATAAAGCTTATCCAGCGCCGTGGCCTGATCGGTGTAAAGCTTGCTCAAGGTCGAACTGGTTAAATAAAACCCAACGATCCCCAGAATGACTGAGAGCCCTGAGATGATCCAGAATTGGTGCTTGGCGGCTTGCGCCATGAAACTCTTTAGCTGATCCATGATTTACTTCCTTGGCGACCTTAAAGTTGTCGATTCAGATTTGATTCCAATTTTGCTTCGTTGCGATACTCGCAACATGGCAGTCCTACTTGAGTTACTACTTCAAGGATTCGGGTTCGCTTCAGTGCCTGCAGCCGGCTCGTTAGTTACTGATTCGTTAGTTTCTGAAGGCGGCTCCGAACCCTGTTCAACCGCTGGCGCGGGAGGGGCTGGTTCCTCCGCCGGAATTGCATTGGCCGGTTGCTCTTCGGCTGGCTGCTCAGTGGTCGGCTGCTCAGTGGTCGGCTGCTCAGTTGTGTCCACGCCTTCGGCAGGTTGTCCCGCAGCGGCCTCAGCAGCCGCTTTGGCTTCCGCGGCGGCCTTCTCTTGAGCAGCAATTCGAACGCTAAGAGGTTTTTCCTGCCAGCAAATTTGTACTACGAAGTTGAATTTCGGGGCCGGGAAAAATCGCGGACAATCAGGATCTTCTTTTGGTAAGGTCGCACCGCTCATCCCACCGCCCATTCCTCCACTGCCCATTCCCCCACCGCCCATTCCCCCACCGCCACCGCGACCGCCCAAACCACCCATACCCATACCCATTCCACTACCACCCATATCCCCGCCACCCATTGTCCCGCCACCCATCATGCCGGAACCCGAACCGTATTTCTTGAACCATTCGGGATTGGGGACAGTCGCTTTTTCATCGTAAGCGGTAGGCAGAGAGGGGAGAATAAACGGGTGGCTAAAGCCCAGTTCCTTAAACGTAAATTCGCGTTCCACACCGTCGGGTCCTGGCAGCTTGACACTGCCGGTTTCTAATCGATGGATCAGCCTTTTAAGCACGAAATCTCGCAGTTCATCGCTATCGGGTGCATATTCTTTACCGTTATGGTAATGGTGACCATTCAGCTGAATCACCCAGCCAGGCTGAGACAGAGAATCACCACTGTCCGCACTTGCATCGGTGCTTGTGGAAGCAGTCGCATCAGCGGCGGGCGCTTCGCCATCACTAGCGTCCGCATCCGTCGCTACCGCTATCCCAAGTCGATCTTCACGAGTCCGCCTATCATCTTCGTACAGTCCTTTGACTGTATCGGTGAAGTACGTCGACATTGTTTCAAAGTACTTTGATTCGATCTTGGTAATATGCAGATCCGTGCGCTTGTTATATGGCAGCACCAGCGGCGAAGGATCGGGGGGCGCGTTTGGATCGCGTCCAAGCGCTTCGTAGAGTGCCTTGATCATCTCCAAAACCAGCAGCTTGCGATCGGCGTTTCCACTAACCTCTTGGCCAATCTTGGTGAGCAAATCAACCTTTGCCAGTTGGGCCTTGTCCTCGCTGATTTTGGCATCGCTGGCCTTTTTCGTCGAATCCGCCGCGGTCATCGCCGACTTCCATTTGTCAGGATGCACATTCTTCCAGCGGTTACTGGCTGGAAGCAAATTGGCCGCAAAGCCGAGCAGTAGCAATGACGCTGCAATAACAGCCCATGGCTTCTTTGAACGAATTAAACGCTCCTGCAGGATCTCGACAGGTACCAAATTTGTTTGAGCTGGACCTTTGCCAAGCATTTGCAAACACAGACCGTAAACTGGGCCAAATGCAGGAAGATGCTCTTTGAATGCAGGGGCCGCAATGACTTCGTCACCCGTCAGCAGCTCGAAACTCTCGAGGACTTGAACGTCCATCGCCAAGTTCTTGCTGAGATACTGCGACAGTCCAGGCAGCTTGACCGAGTTGCCCAGCATCAAGATCGAACCGATTTCCGCTTTCTTGTTCAAGCTACGGAAGAAGCCCATCGAACGCTGGACTTCGGTCACCAAATCGTTGAAGACCGGACGCATCGCCTGGAAGACCAGCTTGGGGTCATCGGCTTCCATCGCGTTGCGTTTAAGATGTTCAGCCTTGGCAAAGGTAAGCTTCAGGTCTTTGGTCAATTGACGTGTAAAATGATTGCCGCCCAATGGCATGCTACGTTGCCATACCCGGTACCCGTTAGTAACGATCAAGTCGGTCGCATCGGTGCCCATCGCGAGTACTACCGTCGACTTGGGCGGGTTTTCCGAATCGTACGGAACGCCTTCACTAGTAAGCTCTTTATCGTGAGTCACCATGTTGTAGATGCTCAGCGGAGCCAACTGCAGCAGGTCGATTTCAATATTGGCAGCTTGCAGCGGTTTGAGCGCGCGGAATACCGCATCGCGTTTCATTGCGAACAATCCTACTTCGCTTTCAAGCGCAAACCCATCGGAGATATCTCCGCCGGACATCAATTGGTAATCCCAAATAACATCTTTGAGGTCGAAGGGAATCTGCTGCTTGGCCTCGTACTTGACGATATCTGGAATCTTTTTCAATTCAACAGGTGGTGGCTTGAAGAATTTGGCCAATCCACTTTGGCCGGGCACACTCAGCGCGACTCGGCACTTCTTTAGATCGTTTCGGCTAAC
>JANNNN010000699.1:0-7030 GCA_031398555.1 Planctomycetia bacterium
GGTGATTCAAGATTCTGACAACGCGATACGAACTGCAACGCTTTTTGGATAGCTTCGTCGTCGGGTCCGTTGCCAAGCGACTTGAGCGCATCGATCATGAAACTCGTGTTTGAAAGATCAGGCCTTTCCGACGAGCCATAACCCGCACCACCATAAAACGAATCGCTCTTCTCTTTACCTTCGCCCTCGTCCCACTGGATGTCTTTGATAAAGGCTTCGGCTTTCTTGACGAGCTTATCGAACTTGCCATTTTTATTGACGCTCGCAAAGGCAACCATTGCCAAGCAGGTATCGTAGTTGCGATGTTTTGATTCGGGTTTGTAAATGCCGCCATCAGGCTGCACTTGGGCTTCGAGATACTTGAGAGCTTTCGCGACGGTGGGATCCTCTGCGGTCGCACCTACTGATGCCAGCGAACTGACGATCAGTCCGGTCGGCCCGACTCCGACTGCTCCAGAAAACGAACCATCGGCAGCTTGCCCGCGAACTTTTAAGTACTCAACGGCTCGGTCGACCATGGTTCGATACTGGACTGCTGAATCGGTGATTTTTGCAAGTCCGTCATCAGCGACTGCAAGGCAAGGGGCTGCGATCAAGATGACCGCGGCTAAATTTGTATTCCAAAAGTTTCGCATGACTTATTCCTGATCATTGTGGGTCGAACGTCGTTAGGCTGACTTAGAGAAGCATGTTTGGTGCCAAGCGTTCGGTTGCTGAAATTGCTCGCACGGTTGCCCAGGCAGTTGCCCAGGCAATGGTCACAAGCTACGTCGTTGTTCTCTGCCGACATTTCAATTCTACCATCAAAATTCGCCGCGCCAGAGATGACGGACCCTATGGATGGCGAATTTAACATCACAGTTGGAGTTTTTTTTGACACTTGTCGCTGATCGCCAGTATGCAATTCTTCGAAATCGTACTCGTACTCGAACAGGAGCGAACTTCGAGTACGAGTACCGCCTAAGGCTGAGTACGAAAATACAGTCAATTCTCGAGTTTCATCTTGGAAAGAGTTGGCGATCAGCGAGAAGTGTCGTTTTCTTCGCCATTATCCGTGGCGGACGCTGCTAGCGTCCGTAACTGACTGAGCCGCAACTGACGCCGGCGGCGTCAGCCACGATGTATGCGTAGCGTCAACCACGATGTATGCGCAGCATCAGCCACGATCGCCATTGTAGTGATGTTACAATTGTCGGACTTCTATCTGCTTCATCGAACACTAAAGACTGAACTGGAAAAACTCATGTTGAAATTGAGCCTCTTGTGTTTATTGGCTTTTGCACCGGTTGCACCCGATTCGTGGCCAGCATTTTTAGGGGCAGGTGCAAACGCGGGTAAGATTGAGCAGTTGCCGATGAAGTGGTCGCCGACCGAAAACATTGCTTGGCGGGCCAGCATGCCCGGGCACGGCCAATCGAGTCCGATAGTTTGGGATCAGCGAGTTTTCATTACCTCGGTTGACGGACCGCAAAAAGACACGCTTCATACTGTATGTTTGGATCTGGCAAGTGGCAAGGAATTGTGGCGCAAGAGCGTTAAGAATTCGGCTCCGGTTGCCAACAGTGTCTATGTCAGCCGAGCGGCTCCTACGCCGGTAGTCGATGCGAGCCGTGTCATCGTTCAGTTCGAAAGTGGCGACTGCGTGGCCTATTCACACGATGGCAATGAACAGTGGAAGCGATCACTGGGAATGGAATTGGGGCCGCTCGTTGCCGAATTCGGCTTAGCGGCCTCGCCATGCCAATCGGACAAGTTCGTTTATGTCTTGCTCGAGCACGATGGGCCTAGCTACCTTGTGGCACTGGATAAAACCACTGGTGCAGCGGCTTGGAAGGCTGAGCGCACATCGCGGCGGAGTTGGAGTTCTCCGGCAATCGTTATTATCGCTGGCGAGCCGCAAGTGGTGGTTAGCTCGGCGGGTTCCGTAGATGGTTACAATGTAGCCAGTGGTGAACTGTTGTGGAGCTTTAAGGAAGTTGGCGGTAACACCGGTACGACTCCGATCGACTGCGGCGAAGGTAGATTTTTCGTTGCTGCGTCCGCTGGTCGACAAGGCGAGAACGCGGAAGCAGTCAAAAAATCCAACTGCATGTTACAGGTAACTCGCGACGCCAACGCATGGAAGGTCGAGCGAAAATGGGTCGCCGAAGAAGCTACACCGAGTTGGGCTTCGCCAATTCTTCACGATGGCTTGGCCTATTGGGTCAATCGCGTCGGAGTCATCTACTGCTTCGACGCCACGACGGGCGCGAATGTCTACCGCGAGCGAACCAAGCAATCGTGCTGGGCAACACCTTACGCGGTCGGTGATCGCATCTATTGGTTCGGCAAAGATGGATTAACCACCGTCATTGCTGCGGGGCGTGAATTCAAGGTACTCGCCGAGAATCAACTTTGGAGTCCTGATGACCTCAAGCCCGAAGAGGCTGCACCGGCCAGCGAATCGACTGAGGAGCGTCGCAGCGCAGCGGCCATGTTCAGCGGACCAACGCTTTACGGTTACGCAGTGGCCAGCGACCGCTTTGTCATTCGCATCGGCAACCAAGTATTCTGTGTTGGAACGAAGTAGCTTGAGACGATTTGTCCCGAGCGTTCTTGCATTTGAGACGGCTTTAATTTTGCAGTTGCTGCATCACTTCGCGAACGATCTTCTCAATGAAATCATCGCTGGCAGCGCTCGGGGCATTGGCTGACACGACGGAAGCGGGGGCAATGTCGGGCAGCCACTGAGACAGCTCGGAAAGCATCCGCGAGAGTTGCTCTTGAGTCTTTTGGGCGGTAGCCATTTGGTCAGGTGAAAGTGGTTGACGGCTTTGGCCGAGATCCCAACCACGCGACAACGCGCCGCGACGGAAACCTTCGGGAAACTCGGGCTGCTGAAGCATTGCGTCGAAAAGTGGCAGCAAACGGTACTGCAACTGCATCGCCCGATCCCACTGGCCGCGCTGGGCGGCGTCGTATAAAGCTCGAGTCAACTCGGGTACCACACCGCTGGTTGCGTTCGTACCGCCGTTGCAACCGATCATCAGCATCGGGGCGAGGGCAGCGTCCCAGCCGGTAAGGAACGAGAACTCAGGACGTTGCGGCCGGACGGCAGCAATCATTCGCATCATGTGAGGAATGTCACCCGAACTATCTTTGATGCCGACCACTCGCGGGCAATCGAGTGCCAAGCGGCGAACGGTGTTGACATCGATAGGTGACGCGAACAGCGGAATGTTGTAAAGCGTTACATCAACGCTGACATGGTCAGCGATCTCTTTGAAGTACTGGTAAACCGCTTCTGGCCCAAGTTTGTAGTAGAAGGGCGCGACGATGGCGACCGCTTTAACACCCATAGCCCCATACGTTTCGCAGGCATCGATTGTCTCGCGGACGTTCGCTTCCGCTGCACCGGCCAGAATCGGCACTCGATTCCCCACATGGGCGGTTAAGACTTCGATAATCCGCCGCCGTTCAGGGGCCGTGAATCGGGTGAATTCCCCGGTGCTACCGTTAGGATAGAGACCGTGGACGCCGCGTTGGATCAGCCAATCAACGTACGCGCACAGCTTGTCTTCGTCGACACGCCCTTTCGAATCGATCGGCGTAATATTAGGAGTGTAGATGCCATCCATCGTAGAATTGGTCATATCGGTCACGCGGGATCTAGTTGAGGGTCGTCGGTCGAAAGTGCTGCTCGCAGGCTCCATTGTAATCAAGGAAGCATCGCAGCATGATTCAGTCTAGAGTGCAGTTTGCATCAGCCTTGAACTCGCCGCTTAAGCAGTGGAAAAGTTGAGACCAACTTTGCAGTGGCAATGCATCCAAACTGCAAAATCCCCCTAATCCTACGTCGGCTAAACACTCGCGCCATCCCCAGCACCTTTACGTCGACAAGTCTTCCAAACGCTAAATTTCGAATCTAAACATTTTGCACTATTTCAATTTCTTCTTCCTTACCTTTTTCGCCCTGAGATTAGTATGGCCACAGAACCGATCAACCGGAAGAGTCGAAGGTGCTACAACGGCCGATCAAGAAACTTGAAGAACAAGATTTCCTCAATGCGATGTGGCGAGTCGAAGGACTGGCGGTTCTCGCTTGTTCGCTGGGGCTTCACCCATTGCCGCCCTACGACGAATTGGTGATTCCAACTGGTTGCGAGGCGAAAATACTTTGTACTCGCAAGTCGAAACGCACACGTAAATATTGTATTTTAATCGCAACTAACCCCAAGATGTGTTAAATTAGAACCGATTCAGCGTGCCAACTGGTTCAGCAAAATTAGTAACAAAGCGGAGAAGCGACGATGAATATTCTAAGCCGACGCCTTGGGTTGCTTGTTGTTTTCCTCGTTGTGACTTACGGCAATCTGGCCCAAGCCCAGGTCGAATATCTCAATCAGAATTGGGATCAAGCAGTTCGTCAGTCATTCTACACGACGAGCCAGGGATCCCGAATCATGCCATATGATTGGTTTATGGCTCTCGAGGTCAGCGACAGTGAGAATTCATTTCTTCGCGTACGAATTCCCGAGCTTGGATATCTGCCGAATGACGACACCTCGCAAAATCCAGATAAATTGCCCGTAGGTTTTGTCAAAGACGTAAGTAGTTCCGAGTCTGAATTTATCGGACTGAATTGTGCCGCGTGCCATACCAATCAACTTGTTTACAAAGATAAGATCTACCAAATCGACGGTGCTCCGACATTGGCCGACATGTGGAGCATGCTCAGTGGAATCGATGATGCACTAAAAGCAACTCGGGACAACTCCGCCAAGTTTGACCGCTTTGCATCGAAAGTATTGGGCTCGTCGGTAGGTAATTCATCGAAGGCCAAACTGAAGCGCGACGTACGTCAATTTCTTACTTACTGGAGTCGGTTCATCGAAGACAGTCGCGTTGAGCATCAGTGGGGGCGAGGAAGACTGGACGCGTTCGGGATGATTTTCAACCGAGTTTCGTCCATCGATTTAGATATTCCTGAAAATAGTAAAAAGCCTGACGCGCCCGTCAGTTATCCATTTTTGTGGGGTACATCGTTCCAGGACCGGGTGCAGTGGAACGGATCGGCTGAGAACGGGAATGATATCGAGCGTCTGGGCCGAAATGTCGGTGAAGCCCTGGGTGTTTTTGCACAAGCTCAATTCCGGGCCAGTTCAATCTTTGAAATTCCTCGACCCGCTCGCACGAGTGTTCGGCGGCTGCATCAAGCACAGTTGGAAAACCAGCTAAAGACGCTATGGTCACCTAAGTGGCCCGATCATCTTGGAGCGATCGACGGCGCAAAACGGGAGGCTGGCCAGGTTCTATATAAAGTTCACTGCGTGCAATGTCACGAGGTTGTTCCCCATGGAGCCCAGAACACTCCTGTCGAAGTTTCGTTGACCTTGCTTTCAGAAGTCTTGACCGATCCGAAAATGGCGACGAACGCTGCGTCGGGTACTGCGTCAACTGGAAGTCTGAGGAAGCTCTTTCAGGGACGGACCGAAGTACCACGCGGTGAAATGTTACAAGTGCTCGTGAAACTCGCAGTGGTCAGCCCTTTCCGCGATGTGGCGGAAGGTGATTTGCTGGATCAGGTAGCAACCAGCGACGTATTTTCTCCCATTGAAATAACCGCCTTTCTACGAACAATAGGATTTGGCAAAAAAGAAGCCATGGCTCTCGTTGAAGCTCATCAAGAAAAATTAGAGGGTTACTACGATGACCTTCGTAAGACTATTGCATCACTAAAGTCGAATGGAGCTTTACCAACAGCGGCCAGTGCTCCCCCGACCCTAAAATACAAAGCTGCGCCGTTGGCAGGTATCTGGGCGACCGCCCCCTATTTGCATAACGGCTCAGTTCCCAATCTGTATGAATTAATGCGACCTGGAAACGAGCGTCCCAAAACATTTTTTGTGGGTAGCCATCAGTTCGATCCCGAAAAAGTCGGATTCCAGATTGAGCAAGCCGAGGGAACGACGTTATTTGATACCTCGAAACCAGGCAATTCGAATGCCGGACACGATATGTATGGAGACTTTAGCGAAGAGGAACGCTGGCAACTGGTCGAATATTTAAAGTCGCTTTAGGGCCGCTGAGTGAGCCGCTGGCACTAGTTTGCAGTGAGCCGCTGGCGCTAGCCACGGGCTTCGAAGTCGTTGTCTATTGCTGCTGCTGCGAGATGATCCGTTCCAATATCAGTGATCGCGAACGATGCTCGAGCCCGATTGCATTTGAAGATTTCATCGTCATTCACAGTCAGTCGCTTCCATACCCGCGGCTAGCTAGCGCCGTCGGCTCACAAGACCCGCGGCTAGTCCAGAGGCTGATTCAATCCTGTTCAACTGCGATTGCCACTGGAGCGATGCCGATCGAGCTTGAATGAAACCAATGATCACTGCCGCTAGTGTCATTAGCAACAACGCCGTATCGAGACGCATCGAGAGCTTGCTTCGAATGGGCCGCTGTGGCTTCTCCATTTTCCTAAAGGACTTTCTGTTCTAGCCTTGCCTATTTGCTGTACCATAGTTTGCCCTGCGTCAACGGTATATGTTAGCACCTTGGCTGGACTGGAACCGCGAGCGGAAATGCGCCTTGAGCCAAATGAGCAGCAAGGCCATGAACATTTGATGCAAATGTTCTACAATCGCAACGTCAGCCATCTCTTCAAAATTGAAAACTAGTAATCGCCTTCCCATGCTGTCCAAATCACGCAATTCGCAAACGCAACCTACTGAACCAGTTGAGCGGCAGTCTGTAGGATTGCGATTAATCTTAACTTTCATTGCTGGAGCGACGGCGGTCGTCTATGTGGGTTGGTTTCTGTCCTTTCCCGTGCTGGCTGGAACGTTGGGAGCGGACGGAGAGCCGATATCGCGGTTAATGTTTTTGTCGCGCTTCATGCTTCCAGAAATGTGGTGGAGCGAAATGTCTGGTGGTGGTCGGTTGCCGCTTGGGTTCGGGGATCGATGGCAAGTGGTTTTCTGGGTTGCGTTTTGGCTTTGCGTTGCGTTTGCCGTAGGGAGGCCGTTTGTTCGGCGTGCGTTTCGAAATGACACGC
>JANNNN010000736.1:0-4366 GCA_031398555.1 Planctomycetia bacterium
CTGACGTCAATGTCGAGCTCATGCTCGTAGCTATCCGGAAGCAACTGTTCGAAATCTGGGAACTGGCCGTCGATTAGCCGCGAGACCAGCAAGCTGTCACCAACCGTGAAAGAGATCTGACGCTCGGCAAGCGTGATCTTCACGGTGTCGCTGCCATCAGCGACGCGTGCAGCCTCCTGCAACGCGCGCGCCGGCACGTTGGCTTCGATGCGCTCGCTGACAGGTGTGCCGATCTTCGTGGTGCGAACCGCCAAACGGTATGAGTCAGTCGCAACCGAGCGCAGCTTGTCGCCATCAACCGAGAGCAAAATTCCGGTCAGGTGCGGACGGGTCTCCAGCTGGATTCGTTCCGCCGAGATTGATGGTTGAAAGCATTTTTTCCAATAGTGGGCGAAGCTGCATTAACTGTTCAGGCATCTGGGCTTCGCGACATACCGAAGAGATCGCTGCGGCGCTTGCAGAGCGGCTTGGACCGGTGGATGTCTTACCGCCGCAGGATCCAAACGCTGGACTGGCGGCATTCACCAATGCAAAGATGGCGACCGGAACTTGGGGCATGGTCCAGCAGGATTTGGGTACGCCCGGCGTCAAAGACATGACTGCCGGATTCGGTGATCGTCTAGTTGAACGGGCTTATTGTGCCTACCTTCGACCGGTAATCGTTCATGCGAGTAACCCTGAATGTCCGGTGGCGGCGAAGGAATACATGTTCCCTTTTACCAGCGTAGTTAAATGTCCGCAGAAAGACATGGTCGGCAAGATCGGTTCAACTTTGGTGTGCACCGCGCTTACTTCTGATCCTCAATTTATCGATGCATTGACGGAAAGCGTCCACGTTGATCGGCTGAATATCGGCCCAGTACCTACCAATCGGCTAAATTGGCTTCAGCCGCACGAGGGGAATTTAACTGACTTCTTATTTCGTTCGCGAGCTTACCAAATTGCATCGCTGAGTTGATGCTGGTTGAAAACGATTGCGAGAGTTTAAAAAATTCTGATGTTGAACCTAAGTGATATTTCTTGGGGTTCTTCGGCGAGCGGCGGCGAAAGACTCCCAATGTCACTCACTTTGTGTTTGTTTTGTAGCGGTGTCGGCGCGAGCCGCCCGGTTTTTCAATCAAATCAAGGCATTCACCGGACGGTTCGCGCCGGTTCCGCTACAAAGTGAGTGACATTGGGCGAAAGACTCCGTCGTTTCCTTCTTAAAACAACTCCTTCGGTAGCATTTCAGGGGCAACCGAATTAGGACTTGCGAAATTTAATCAGGCCCATAAGTTCTACTACAGCCCCTTCTCGGATGCGTTGCGCAGGCTGCAGGCTTTTTAATTGGAACTTCCGCTACTATCGCGCGTCCAAGGCTCGACAATTCATCCTTGTTCCGCCAAACGGCTGGACTCGGGGAACCTGCCCTTACGACCGGCATAATTGCGCGGGCACCGATGTTACCTTGAGTCGATTAGGGGATTTGGGATGTCTAGCTAGGCTCCGAAGTTTGCATCAGTTTTGCCCGCAATTATAATCGACCCCACATGTACTTGTCGGGCCGAGAAGCGATCGTAGAGGTTGTTTGCGTCCCCAATGGGCTTGTTTGCACATTGTGCTGGCGAGTCGCATGCTCGTCGTTTGGTGGTTTGTGTCGTTTGTTCGAGCAGAGCAAACGGCAGTTGATTGCGCGCTCTTCCCTCCGCCGTTGGATTGGTAAGGCGCTTGAAACATACCCGTAATTGCTCTTAAGGGTTGGTTAATGGCCATCCGTAAGTCACGCGCAGGTTTTCCCGATTCTGCCAATTCTAACTCGGGCCTTCGTACTCTAGCGCGAAATCGCATGCGACGTATGTTGCTGGAGGATCTGGAAAAGCGTCAATTATTGGCGGTTGGTCCGCAATTAATTGGTATCCAGCCCAACAACAGCGACTTAATTGTTGATGGTTCGGTGCGAAATGAAGCTCCTCGGGAATTGACGTTTCGTTTCGACGACTCGCAAATTATTAATGCGAGTACGTTAAGCGGTATTCGGTTAACTCGGGCAGGCGGTGACGGCTCGTTTGCGCAACCGACCCTCGCGACCGATTTTGGAACTGACGGCAAGGTTGACGTTCAGTTGACTGGACGAGTCGCTGGCCAATCGCTAACCGTTCAAGTTACAAGAGCCGATTTGGGTGCAAATACTGCGCCTACATTTTCGGTAGCGGGTAACACTGTAGCGATTATTCTCAACTCAAACTTTGTAACTCCGACTACGGCTCAGCAGTTGGTAACGGCCATCAATGCTTCGCCGCTTTTAATACCGGTTATGGGCGCGAGCGTCAACGGTGGTCGAGCGACAACGCCGATTGGTTCGATCAACCCGACCTATTCGCCGCTAACGTTGAATCGTACTGGCGACGTGATCATTCAGCCCGGTAGAGTTGTTATCGGAGATGCCCCTAACGAGAACGAGGTCACGCTTCGATTTGCTGAGTCGTTGCCGAACGATTTATATCGCGCTGAAATTTTCGGCTTCGACGATCCGGTAGCTGGCATTGTAGGATTGCGCAATACGACCGCAACCGGTAATCCTGGCGATCTGTTCAAGCCAACTTTGTCCAATCAGCGTCAAGACACGGTTAACTTTCGTTTGGATCTTGGACCCCAAGTTACGGCTGTCGTACCACAGCCTGTAGTTCGCAATGCAAACAATTCATTGCAACAGCTTCGCGACACCATTGTCGTGTACTTTGACAATGATAAGTTGCTCGCCGATTCGGCTGAGAATCCACAGTTTTATCAGTTGATTTTCACAGATGAAACGGTCCGCAATACCGACGACCAGCGGTTCTTGCCGCAATCGGTTCAGTACAACGCGTCGGCTAACACTGCCACCCTGCGTTTTGGTCAGGACATCGATAGTCTACCGGGTTCGAATTCCGGTTTACGCACTTTCCGTCTGCGTATTGGAACGCGTGAGACCGAGCCGATTACACCTCGGTTGAGCGAGTCGGCGGCAACGGTGATTAGCGATTTCAATACTGCCGGGGCCGTCAAGTTCCGCTTTACGTCGCGAGTTTTGGGCGAAGCCGGCAGCGGCATCAAGATCAACATTACCAACTCGAACAATAGCAGCCCGATTGCAATCACCGCCAGTGGTCGCACGATCAACATCGATTTGGGCAGCAACACCGTTACTGCGGCTCAGCTGTTAGCCGCCTTACAGACAGCTTCAGCATCCAGCAATCTAGTTTCGATACAACTCGAACCAGGTAGTATTGCAACCACGGTATTGAACAAGCCGATCAATTACTCGCCACTCACCGTTGTTGGTTTGGGAAGTACCTACACCACGGCCATGAACTTGGGTGCGATTGGATCGTCCGCTACAGATCAAACGAGTTTGATTCTAAGTTCCGAGATCGACGCAGTTCCATACAGCTTTGATTTGATTGGTGCTCAAGACGATCCGGGCATGCGCGATGTTCCGAACGAAGCAGGTGGTAGTTTTGAGCAATACATCAATTCGGCCTTTGGTGCGGACAAAGTCGCGGGCATTACGACGATCAGTTACAATTTCAAACTGAACTATGCTTCGGATAGTTCTGGCAATTTGCTGACCAATGCGATTACCGAAAAGCAAAAGCAGCGCGCCCGCGAAGTGCTTCAAATATGGAGTGACCATCTCGGCATCCAGTTTATTGAAACGCCAAACGCGGGAATTACGATTGCCACGGGTTCATTGGCCGCGCTAACGGGAACAAGCCCGAGCGTGGTCATCACCAACTCCTTCAATCTGGGCGTGCAGATTGATCCTGCGGTCCGTTCCAGCCTAGTGATTTTGGATGCTCAGCGACAAGGGGGTGACAACTATGGCGAGGATTGGTCTCGAGCAGCTCTGACGGGTATGGGTATGCTGTTGGGACTGGAACGAGCCGGCGACTTGCCATCTGGCACTTTGATGGCCTTGTCGACTGCCTTTGTGAATGCTGGATTGTCCAACGCCACGCCAGCCGATGAACCAGTGTTCCCTGGTGCATACGACGTTCTCCACGGTCAACACATCTTCCGTCCCGACAGCAATGATATCGATCTTTATCGTTTCGAAGTCGATTTTGGTGGTGCCGATCGCGTAGGATTGTTCGTTGCGGAAACTTACGCCGAACGACTGACGAACAGCAGTCCGCTCGACACTTTGTTGCATCTGTATAAGCAGAAGCAAGCTGCTGCGACCAGCAATCTGGCTGCCGGTGAAGCGCTTTCGATCACCTTTGATGCGATTCAGCCTGGGCGATTGGGCAACAATCTGCAAGTCTTTGTCACGCGCAGCGAGCGTGGTGTTGGCGCGCAGCCGATTATCAATGTCTTTGACAATTTGATTACGATCGACCTCAACAGC
>JANNNN010000750.1:0-9398 GCA_031398555.1 Planctomycetia bacterium
GGACGGTCGCTTTTCCCCTGAGTACCGGGGCGAAGGGAGCCAGAACTTGGGACTGTGGTTCGCCTAATGTGCAACCGACTGTGCAACCGAAATTGCAACCGAAATTGCTCGGGACAAATGGTCCCAAGCTCCGCAAAAATGCCCAGCAAGTTTTACCTGCTGGGCATCGGCGTGGTTAGATATTGGTACTCGAAACGCTTGACGCGTTGCTCTACGACGTGAGGATGTTAGTCAACCGAATACAAAATCGCGGCTTGGGCAGCGGCCAAGCGCGCGATAGGCACACGGAACGGTGAGCAACTGACGTAGTTCAAACCGATCTGATGACAGAAGACTACCGACGATGGATCGCCGCCGTGTTCGCCACAGATGCCGATCTTGAGGTCCTTGCGAGTCGAGCGGCCTTTGTCGACGCCGATCTTCATCAACTGGCCGACGCCAGTGGTGTCGATCGAGGCAAACGGATTGGCTTTGAGAATGTCCAGTTCCTGGTATTTGGGAATGAATGAGCCCGAATCATCGCGGCTCATGCCCATGCAAGTCTGCGTCAAATCGTTCGTTCCGAACGAGAAGAACTCAGCCGACTCAGCGATCTCATCGGCGGTCAAAGCACCACGAGGGACTTCGATCATCGTGCCGACGGTGTAAGCGAACTTCTTGCCGGTTTCTTTCATCACTTCTTTAGCAACGCGATGAATGATTTCGACTTGAAGATCGAGTTCTTTCTTGAAGCCGACGAGCGGAACCATGATCTCAGGCTTGACCTTCTTGCCTTCTTTCACGACTGCAGCAGCCGCTTGGAAAATCGCCCGAGCTTGCATCTCGGAGATTTCTGGACGCACGATGCCGAGACGGCAACCGCGGAAGCCGAGCATCGGATTGAACTCATGTAGTTCTTCGACCAAGCGAGCAACATCCTTCACGGAGATTCCAAGTTGGTCGGCAACTTCTTGCTGGCCCTTCTTGTTATCGTGCTGTGGCAGGAACTCGTGCAACGGTGGATCGAGTAAGCGAATGCAGGCTGGCAAGCCATCGAGGGCACGGAAGATGCCTTCAAAGTCCTTCTGCTGATAAGGGAGCAGAGTTGCCAAAGCGGCTTTTCTGTCCTCTTCCTTCTCAGCCAGAATCATCTTGCGAACAGCGATAATGCGGTCGCCTTCGAAGAACATGTGCTCGGTACGGCACAGTCCGATACCTTCAGCGCCGAACGCAATGGCGTTGACCACTTGGTCAGGTTGATCCGCGTTGGTGCGAATGCCGAGCGTACGGTACTTGTCAGCCAACTTCATGATGTGGTTGTAGTACTGGAAAACTTTGCTGTCGGCAGCCTTCATCGTCTTGGTGACGAGAACTTGGTTCAGTTCGCTTGGTGCGGTGTCGATCAAGCCACTGAAGACTTCGCCTGTCGAACCGTTGATGCTGATCGAGTCGCCTTCCTTGAGCGTCACGCCTTTGCACTTGAGCGTCTTCTTGTGGTAGTCGATTTCGATATCGCCAGCGCCAGCCACGCAGACTTTACCCATCTGACGAGCGACTAGAGCCGCGTGGCTTGAAACACCACCGCGGCAAGTCAGAATGCCGTCGGAAGCGATCATACCGCGAAGATCCTCGGGACTAGTTTCAACGCGAGCGAGAACAACTTTCTTGCCCTTCGCAGCCAACTCTTCAGCTTTGTCAGCGGTGAAGACCATAGTGCCCGAAGCGGCACCAGGACCAGCGGCTAGACCGACGGCCATCAGTTTGCCGCCTTTCTTGGCATTTTCGTAAGCGGTTACGTCAAAGATCGGTTGCAGCAATTGGTTAAGGGCTTCTGGATCACCCGACTTGATCGCATGTTCAGGCGACATCAGTTTTTCTTTAACCATGTCGTGAGCGATTTTTACATATGCCAGCGCAGTTCGCTTGCCGTTACGAGTCTGAAGCATGTAGAGCTTCTTCTTCTCGATCGTGAATTCGAAGTCTTGCACATCGCCAAAGTTCTTCTCGAGCGTCTTGCGAACGGCGACGAGTTCTTTGTAGGCGGCGCTATTGATCTTGTCGTTCGCCATCTCTTCGATCTTGAGCGGTGTGCGCACACCAGCCACTACGTCTTCGCCTTGAGCGTTAACGAGGTACTCGCCGTAGAACACGTTCTCGCCGGTGGCTGGGTCGCGAGTGAACGCTACGCCAGTCGCGCAGTCGTCACCCATGTTGCCGAACACCATGCTTTGAACGTTAACCGCGGTGCCCCAATCGTCGGGAATGCGATACTTTTGACGATAAAGAATGGCTCGTTCATTCATCCATGACCCGAAGACCGCGCTAACTGCGCCGATCAATTGTGTCATTGGGTCATTCGGAAAAGCCTTGCCGGTGCGATCCTTGATCAGCTTCTTGTAACGTTTGACCAGCTCTTGCAGATTTTCTTCGGTCAAGCTGGTATCGTCTGCAGCTTTAACTTCCTTCTTGAGGTTGTCCATGATCTCCTCGAAAGGATCATGTTCGTTTTCGTGACGCTTTTGCACGCCCATCACCACGTCGCCGTACATTTGCAGGAAGCGGCGATACGAATCCCAAGCAAAGCGTCCGTTGCTGGTCGCTTTCTTCAGGCCTTCGGTGGTCTCATCGTTCAGACCGAGGTTGAGAATCGTGTCCATCATACCGGGCATCGAATCGCGGGCGCCGGAGCGAACCGAAACGAGCAGCGGGTTTTTAGGATCGCCGAATTTCTTACCGGTTTCTTTTTCCATCCAAGCGACAGCGGTCTTCAGATCGGCGTCGAAACCGTCTGGATATTTCTTGCCATTCTTGTAGTAATGAACGCAGATTTCGGTTGTAATCGTGTAGCCCGGAGGCACAGGCAGGCCAATTTTCGTCATCGCGGCCAAGTTAGCACCTTTACCGCCCAGCAACGCTTTCATGTCGCCGGCGCCGTCGGTTTTGCTTTTGCCGAAGTAATAAATCATCTTGGTCTTGGCCATAACGCTGTTCAAACCTCCGAATTGGGATTTCTTTGCAAGGGTCTGCTCAGCGGTAAAAGTCGCTGAACTATTGGTTTTTGCCTACAAATTAGCGTCGCGAGTGTACCGGCAGAGCTCAAAACCGTCAATTGGTAACGGTTGGGCGGAGGGTATGAGTTGGAGGCGTTTTTTGGCCAAAAACTTAGCTTTCTGTTCTGATCCTCTTTCAAGTCACCCGTGAGCTACTCGGACTGCCAGTTGAAAGTGTACCCCGCATTTTGGTCATTTATCGGCGCTCGCAGGCTTAGTCCTGCCAATAAAAGCCTGCAAGTCCCTATGGAATCATCTGGCGAACTATTGCCAGCCAAATTTCGAGCGTTATAGTGCTGGCCACATGTCAGCTAACTGACCGCTTAGGGATAATTCATACGATGACTTCTGTATTGCAGGCGATTCTTGCCACACGTTCGGTTCTCAAGAGCCAGCGTATAGCCCAAAGCGAGCGAAATTCTCGGCGGACACGTCGTCAGTTAGTAGGAGCCGGTTACGAATCACTCGAACCGCGGGCGCTGATGGCGGTCATCACTATGGGTGAGCCTGTTTACGAGACGATTGGTACTGTTGGCGGTCGAGATCAGTTCGAATTCACTTTAGAGAGTTCAACCAGACTAGCTTTCGACACACTTGCAAGTGTTGATGGGGCTCGCTGGACGTTGCAAGGGCCAGCAGGAACTCTGGTTGATAACCGCCCGCTGACCAGCGACCTGTCAAGCCAATTGATACGATCACCAACTTCGGTAGCGCACTTCCGAGTACGACTGACTGGGTATTTCTTTCGGCTCTTGACAAAAAGGCTAATGGAGCGGGAGTCGTTGTCACGATCCCATCGCCAGCGACAGCTCGATTTGCCAGCAGCTTCGCCAGCATCATTACTAGGGATGAGAACTCAAGCTATGATCTAAACGGTGACAGCCTAGTGTCACCGATTGATGCTTTGATTGTCATCAATATCTTAAATCAAGCGAGGCTTGGAGAAAAAGGGGCAAATTCATCTGGGCCAAAGTAATGGAGACGTGAACGGCGACGGAGTCATTTCTCCTTTGGATGCCCTCTTGATCATCAACCGCATCAATAATCCGTTACCTCAGCCAGCGGAAGTTGTTGAAGTTGAAGCTGCGGTGGATCGACTACCTGGTGACGAGCCAGATGGACGATGGATCGCTGGCGAAGGCGAATCTACTAGTGAGATAGACTATGCATCGCGTGTGGATTCAATTTTTGACGCATACGACGATTTAGTTCGAGTGAATAAGCGCAAGAGTACCGTCTAATCCTGCTAAGTTACTTCGGCGAGGGATCCAATTGGGCTTAATGCGCTGCGAGTTACTATTGGAGCAATGAAAAAACGTTGACTTGATAAATAAAGTACTGGCGAATCAAGTTCGATGGCTTGGGTTCCTTGTGCAATTGCGGTGTTAAAGGTTGTTTCGGAGTAACGATGTGAGCAGCATTGAAGACACTTGGCCGTTTCCTGATCAAATGATTTCTGACCAAAAGGTAGATAGTCGCGAAATCGGCTATTTGGTGGTCGGCCACGGAACTAGAAGTACAGCTGGTCAGAAACAAGTTCGGGCAGTTTTCTCTCAAATGACGCAGCTGGAGGGCTCGGAATCGCTTCGAGGCCTCCCAGCCGAATTGGCATTTCTGGAACTGGCGGAGCCGGATATTCCGACGGCCGTTGAACGATTGCATCGGGCTGGTGTGGAGCAGTTGGTCGTTGTGCCAGTCTTGCTTTTCAGTGCGGGGCACGCTCGGCAAGATATTCCCGAGGCTGTTCATGCAGCCGCCAGCAAGTTCGGCATGCAAATCCGCCGTCACTGCTCCTCTCTGTGTCTGGATCCTTCCATTGTTGCGTTGTCTGCCGAGAGGTTTCATAGCGCCTTGGAAATTCACGCTGGCCTGGCGCTAAATGCAAACTTGCCGGTCGAAGGCGTCGGACTTGCGTTAATCGGTCGCGGTAGCAGCTCTGACGCGGCCACGGCTGCCATGTTGCAGTTCGTCGAACTGCGCACGTTAGTGACGCCGGTGAGTTGGTCGTCGGTCGGATTCATCCACGCTCAGCGTCCGACGGTCGAAGAAGCGCTCGACGCCCTTACTGCCAGTGGATTGCCTTGGCTGGTTGTTCAGCCTCATTTGTTGTTCGAGGGAGAACTCGTAGACAACCTTCGAAGCGAAGTTGAATATCGTCAATCGTTCTCAAAATCGCAAAAGTGGATCATCACCCAAACGCTTGGTTCGGGAATTGACCTCAATGACTTAGGAAAACCCGACAACAGGCTTGCCGTTGCTCTGTGCAAACTCGCGTTGCAGACGGACGCGTCGAGCACATTGCCAGAAGAGTCAACCTGCGCACGATGCCATCAAGTCAACCAGTGGTGCCGAGTCCGTGTTCAATAAGCCGTACACCAAGTCCAGGCTGAGTAGGCAAATCACATCGTCCCAATTTCCACTCGAGGCCGCTGGCGATATCCTGATCGAGCAAAAGGGCGCCATCGAGGTCCGCAAAATCCAAAAGCGGAAGGAGGTGCACGCCGGGCGCGATACCGATACTCGATTCTGTCATACAGCCGACCATAATCTTCAAGCCGTTTTGTCGAGCGCGAGCGATCATTCGCCGGGCAGGAGTTAATCCGCCACATTTGACTAGCTTGATATTGATCGCGTCAAAACTATCGATGCACGCGTTCACGTCCGCTTCCACTTGGCAACTTTCATCGGCCATCAATGGAATTGGCGAACGGCCTTTTAATTTCTTCATCTCAGAATAAGCTTCGGCTACAAGTGGTTGTTCGATTAGCTCAACGTTGAGCGCCGCCAGTTGGGCTGCATAGTCTAAAACACGATCGACGGACCACGAGCAGTTCGCGTCGACTCGAAAAATGGCGTCGGTTTCGTGTCGCAGGTGCTTCACCAAGTCGATACCGCCACTTGCATCAAGTTTGATTTTGTAGACTGGCCAACCCGGCATGTCGCGTATCTTGCGAACCATGGTTTCGGGCGAATCGAGCCCGATAGTGTAACAAGTGGGCGGATAATTGTCCGCTGGGTTCAGCCCCCAAAGTTTCCACAACGGCATGTTGTGCATCTGGGCGTAGATGTCCCAAACGGCACAATCGAAAGCACACTGCGCAAAACGATTGGCCGAGAGGACCGGATCAAGTTCTCGCCACAGTTCAGCTGGATTGTCAAGTTTGTAACCAGCCACCTTATCCGCTATTCCGTTAAGTGCAGCGGACATCGTTTCAAACGTGATGCCATAGTAATCATTCGTTGTGGCCTCTCCGTATCCAACCAGACCATCGTACTCAACACGGACAATCAACGTCGGTTGCACGGTTGTCGTCCCGCGTGCGATGGTGAAAGGGTCGCGTAGCCTTAACTGAAACTCTCGACAGTCGATCTTCACGTGATACCTGATGAAAAATGTGGTTTTCGAAGGTTGCTTCTACAAACACAGAATCGGACAACTGCCCCAACAGATCCGTTGAGTTTTAACCATAGGCTCCACGTAGGAAGTGAAACCACTGGGCTGCCGAGCAGCAAGTGGCACGCGAAGTCAACCAGTGGATCAATGGTGATTTGGTTCATGTGGATGTCTTATATTGACACGGCGATTCTAACGTGTCGTTACGTAACGCAACCACACATTTTGCATTTTTCAATTTGCATTTTAACCTTTACAATTCTTACCGGCTGCAACCGGGTTCTAACTAACCCAGCTACAGAAGAGACAGGCTCAGGATTCTAGTATCTGATTCGCACGTATCAAGTTAACAAGCTCTTCGGTGCTCATCTTCCCAGCCGAGTCAGTTCCTTCGAGCAAATTCGACATCAGCTCGCGTTTACTTTCGTGAAGCGCCAGGATCTGCTCCTCGATCGTGTCGCGAGTGACTAAGCGATAAACGGTTACAGCTCGCGTTTGACCGATGCGGTGAGCACGGTCAGTGGCTTGATCTTCGACCGCGGGGTTCCACCACGGGTCGAGATGCAACACGTAGTCGGCCGCGGTTAGATTCAAGCCTGTACCGCCAGCTTTTAATGAGATCAAGAACAAATCGCCTTCGCCGCGTTGAAAAGCGTCAACGGCTTCCTGACGCTTGGCGGGCGGCGTCGAACCGTCGAGATATTGGTAAGGCACTTTGGCAGCATCCAGTGCGGCGCGGACGAGCGACAAGTGTTGTACGAATTGGCTGAACACCAGCGCACGATGACCATTTTCACGTAATTCTTCAATGACCTCTAAAAATTGATCGAGCTTTGCGGAGGATTTTTTCCACTTGTCGTCGACCAATCGAACATGGCATGCAAGCTGCCGGAGTCGCATCAACCAGGTGAGCACTCGGATGCGTTTCTTCTGATCGTTGTCGCCATCTTTGGGGGCGGTCAAATCAGCCAGAGCAGCGAACCGAGCGGCATCATACTTCTTGCGTTCCGCCGGAGATAACTCAACGCTCAGCACCACTTCGGTGCGAGGCGGAAGTTCGGTCAGCACTTCGGACTTGGTACGACGCAAGATGAACGGACGTACCATGCGACTGAGCGCACTGAGGCGCTCTTGATCTTTGTCGCGCTCGATCCCTTCGGCGAACCGTTTGCGGAATCGCTCCCACGAACCGAGTAAACCCGGACTGATTAGGCGCATGAGGCTCCACAGTTCGCCCAAGTGATTTTCCAGCGGCGTACCGGAGATTGCTAAACACCAATCGGCTTCGATACTGCGAACGGATTGATTCGTCTTCGTGGCAAAATTCTTGATGTATTGGGATTCGTCTAGTACCAAGGTTCCCCAGCTGCGTGAACTGAATCGAGCCACATCGCGCTGCAAGAGTTGGTAACTGGTGATTACTAAGTCACCTTTGCCGGCGTCGCGAATCAATTCGTCGCGGTCATGATCTCGATAAAGTTTGGGGCTTAACGAAGGCGCGAACCGCTGGGCTTCTCGAACCCAGTTCGTTCCAACACTGGTCGGCGCGACAATGAGGGTCGGTCCCATTTTGGCTCGATCGAGTAATACGCCAAGAGCCTGCACGGTTTTCCCCAGGCCCATGTCATCCGCTAAGCAACCTCCGAGTCCCCAGTGACTCAATTTCGCAAGCCAATGATAACCGGCGACTTGATAGTCCCGAAGATCAGCCTTGAGCCCCGTGGGCGGCTTAGTCGGCAAGCCCTTGGTGCTTGTTAGGCGTTCGATAGCGGTCTGCCACTTCCCATCGGATTCAAATGCGATATCATCGCCAAGTGATTCGTTGAGTAGCGTTGCGCCCGCGCGTTCGATGCGCAGTTGTTTCCCTTCGGGGGCTGACACATCGTCCATCATCGTCAACCGCTTGCGGAGTTGATCGCTGATGGCCGCGAACTGGCCTGAAGCCAATTGAACGTAACGCCCACCACGTCGAAGTGCCGCCAACAGCTCGGCCAAAGGAATCTCCAGCCCATCGATTACTAACTCGCCTTCGATGCCAAACCAATCGCGCTGCGAAGTCACTCGGACTCGCAGCTGCTGCGGAGTGATCTCGCCGAGTAAAGTCATCGGTTGACTCTTGGGCCAGCAGACCTCCAGTCCATGCTCAGATTGCTGTTGCGACCGTTCGATTAGCGCTAGCGCTGCTGGGATGTCTTCAGCGATCCAAGTATAAGGACCGTCGTACGGGTATGCGGCCAAGCCGAGTGCATGGGTATAAGCCTCAGCGGCCATCGATTCAGTTTTGAGATCGCGGACTAATTGAACCGGACCAGCCGGTGTGACGACTTGTAGACGGTCTGGCTCGACTCCCGGGATCGGCAGTTCGGTTACCGCATCGCAGGCTACACGCATCTGTGCAATTAATCCCTCGGGTTGCCGCGGCATCAAGTGCAGCTGAATGGTCGGTGGCAATGGAACTTCTGGGCCCGCTAGACTTTCCGGCAAAACGGTCCTCAGCGAGCTGCGAAAATTATCGCCACCGAGCACTGTCGAGACTCGCATAGCAGCTTGCGGAGAGAACTTTGCACCGCGATCTTGGCCAGTTCGCAGCCGAATGACCGATTGCAGCAGCCCCGTTGGCATTTGGAAATAGAGCAAACGATTGCTTTTGGGCTCCGCTAACCAACCCAATTGCATGTTCTTGTTAAGAGCAAGAAATTCGTTCGTCAACCTAAACGCGTTATCCTCCACATGGATTTCAACCCGATATTTCCCATCGTCGTCAACCATCTTCAATGTCGGCTGCGTTTCAACGAACTCAACAGATGGAAAGCCTTCGCGATTCCAGACAACGAAGGGGCGATCTTTCAGTAACTTTAAAGCCTGTAATAGCAAGCTGCCGTTCTTGTAACTATGTTCGCTCTGCATGTCGACTATCGAGCACAGTAGTTCATCATGTGGATGAAGATCGGCGACATTGGCACGCACTACGTCAA
>JANNNN010000769.1:0-8120 GCA_031398555.1 Planctomycetia bacterium
TGGCTATCGTTGCGAACACAATTCGAGTGCTCAGTGGCGCCGAGTTCGTCTTTTTCCGCGACTCTGTGTCGATGCAGCTGGCGAAGTCCAAAGGTTGCACTTGCCCAGTGATGGAATTTGGACCGGACGGTGCATTTGCGACTGATCTACGTGATGACGTTAAGGCAAATGCATTTTTGCAAGCCCACGGTCTTGAGGAAGGAAATTATTTGTGTTGCATTGCACGTTTGCGTTATACACCGTATTGGACAATTCCAGCGAAGAAGACCTTGCTCGACGATAAAAAACACGCTCGTAATGAGGCCATGAAGGAGCATGACTGCAAGCCGCTTCGCGAAGCGATTAGCCTTGTTGTAAAGAACACGGACTTGAAGATTTTGCTTTGTCCTGAAGATGAAACGCAGATGTCGGTGAACAAAGAGATGCTGTTGGACAAACTGCCTGACGATGTTCGCGTGCGTTGCGTGTGGCGCGAGAACTACTGGTTGACGGCAGAAGCATTGAGTACTTACCGTCGTAGTGCGGGACTCTTCGGCCATGAAATGCACTCGCCCATCATGTGCGTTGGAAATGGTATTCCGGCGATCGTTTGCCGCTGGAGCGAACAGACCAGCAAGGGGATGATGTGGCGTGACATCGGACTGGGTGATTGGTTATTCGACTTTGACAATGAAGACGAACTTGAATCATTGCCAGCCGCGGTTCTAGCAATGGCGACCGACCCCGCGACTGCGAAAATTAAAGCTGCGAAGGCTAGGGAGGTTGTTGAGGAGCGTCAGCGAGAAATGGTAGCTGCGCTGAAAAACGAGACTCAAGACCTCGCATCGAAGTCGTGATGCCAGAGCTACTGTGGGTTCGCTGGTATTTTTTTATTGTCCGTTTGCCTTACCTACCCACGCGACGCGAAAAATTGGACAGAAAAATCGATCAGAGAAAAATTATCCTTCGAATTTTTCTATGAATGCTTGCGATACGATCGCACATTTGACAATTCAAATTGTTAGTTTTCTTCCAGCCGGAAGTGGTAGCAAAAGGACAATCGTCCCATTTCGAGATCGTCACTGCAGAAGTCCAAAAAGACGTTCGGTGAACTTCGAGAGCAGACTGGCTAAGTCTAATGTGGGAAGTTGCAATTGCGATTCGAGGTTTGAATCAAAGAACAGCTGACGGAGTCGAGCTAGGTCTTGCTGAATAGATTCCTTAATTCGGCTACGATATTTTGAGCTTCTTTCAGAAGGACAGGGAGCGGCGACTTGAGTTTCGTACATCCAGATCAATGACTGGCAACGATTGAGTATGGAAATTACGATTCCCGCTAAATCTGAATGCGTATTATCCACACTTCGACGGGTGTGGATGCGTGTGGGGAAAAATGCGAGCAAGTCGCTAGCAGTTTCTAGAATCTGATCCCAATCTCTAACGATCTCTAGGAGAAATAGGGCACTTCGTTGTTTTTCGCGAGTCGACAGGTTTACAGTGCGCCGGTGGTAAGGCGAACAAAACTGAGCGGGAAAACTCTGATCACTGGAGTCGTTGCGGTTAAAAGAAACCATGGATATATACTTGCTGCAGTTTGAGCAATAATTCCTTCGACGAGAAGTCCAATCGCTTACGGCTATTTATAGTAATGGCCAAATTCTTAAGCCATAACAATATGAAGTCGTTCCGCTTTTTTTTGTAAGATATCACCCTACAGGGTGAATGGTGAGTTTGACTTTCTGCTGAGGAGTTGCATTTTGGACAGTCAGGAACCTATTCCACAAGAAGATACTCTTGCGATCATTAACTTGCTGGGCGAAACCGCGGGGTTGGATGCAGATCTGATTACTCGGAAGCGGTTTTTGATGGCTGGGCTTGGTCGTTTGATCGGCTCGGACGGTTGGCTGTGGTCCATGACGCGAGCTGATCTTGTCAAAGGGCAGCCAGTCTCGGCGGGTGTAATTTATGATGACCTAACGGAAAGTCAGTTTGCGGGATGGGTTGAGGCGAGTCAAATTGCCAAATTGCCTCCCCCCGAAGACCTTCCATTGTCGCAGGAATTGCAAAAAGGAAAGCATTTTACGCGAACTCGCGATCAACTTGTTCCCGACGAAAAGTGGTATTCGCATCCGACCATTGAAAAGTATCGGCTGCAACGAGGGATCGATGATTTTCTCTATTCGATCTATCCCCTAGGCGAGCAGGGGGATTGCTGCAGTGCGATCGGCTTGTTTCGCAAGGTAGGACGGCCAAAATTCAGCAGTCGCCAGCGCCGCATCGTTCATATTTTGCTTGGAAGCGTGCCTTGGCTGCATGAAGCGGGTTTCCCGAACGCCCCCGCCCGAGAGCTTCTGCAACTGACTCCAAGAAAGCGAATGGTGCTCGTACATCTGCTAAATGGAAAGCGGCGTTCTGAAATTGCTAAACTGCTGTCGATTTCCGAAGAGTCGGTGAAGACGCACACCAGCGAGATTCTTCACCATTTTGGCACGCGTGACCAGGTCGCCCTGATGAGTCGTTTTCTCTCTGGCGACGGAGGCGATAATACCTAACCGTGCTTAGCTCCTAATGCAAAAATAAGTGCTAAGTGCTTGCAGGAACCTTATTCGCAGTCGAGTGAGTCTTCCCCCGAAGGACTCCCTCGACTGCGAATGGTTTTCGCGTCAACCTGCCGAAGACGCTATCATGCCAGACCAGCCCGTTCCTTTGGATCTTTCAACCCGTCGGCCAGTTTGGCAAGTGCTTCTGTTTCAATCTGTCTAACGCGTTCGCGTGTTAGTCCCAGTTCGGTGCCAATTTCTTTCAGCGTATGAGCTGTTCCTTCACCCAAACCGAAACGAAGCTTGAGCACCGTGGCCTCACGAGTATCTAGTGTGTCGAGCAATTCGAGCACTGTGCTGAGTACATCGTGATCCAGCAATTCTTCGTCGGGTGCCTTCAAACGTTCGTCCATGACCATTTCGCCGAGTGACCAACCCGCATCGGTCTGATCGCTCTGGGGAGTGCTGTTGTAGACCTGGATCGCTTTCTTAATGATTGGCAGTTTCTTGCGAGCCAGTCCAAGTACTCGACCGACTTCTTCTTGAGTCGGGGTGCGGCCAAGTTCTTCCGTCAAGCGAGCTGAAGCGCGGCGCCATTTGCTGAGCAGTTCGACCATGTACGCGGGTATACGGATCGTTTTGGCGGAGTTGATAAGAGCCCGCTTGATCGACTGTTTGATCCAGTAACTAGCATAAGTACTAAAGCGGGTGCCCATAGTGGGATCGAACCCTTCCACAGCTCGCAACAATCCAAGGTTGCCTTCTTCGATCAAGTCTTGCAGACCGAGGCCTTTGCCGACGTAGCCTCGAGCGATGTTAACCACCAGGCGAAGGTTGGCTCGAACCATGCGGTCGCGTGCGGGAGCGTTACCTTCAGCGATTAGTTTTGCTAGGTCACGTTCATCTTGAGCGGTAAGTAAAGCTGTTTCATTGATTTCACGGAGATATGTCTCCAGTGGCGATTGGGGGGCCGCATCATCCTTGGTGCTGCGTCGTCGCGCACTCACACGCAGCTCTTCTTCCTGCGTGGTGTCGACTTCATCTAAGTGGTCGTTGTGTTCTGACATGAATGTTTCGCACTTCAGGATAAGGGAACAAGGTTTCGCCATGCACCTGCACGAGTTCACACCGACTGAACGGGACCCTTGGAGTGGGTTGAACTCATGGGAACCTAATTTCGCAGTAACTGGGGGTGCTGCGACAAAGCTAGGTATCGTCGCCGTTTGCATGCAAATCGATGGTTTGCAAAACATTGACTGTTGTGACGATTTTAACGCCCGCCGCAGATCTGCGATTCGGTGCGGTCTTGCGGACTATTCGGCGCCGCGGCCTTCGTTTTCGACATCCAATCCGATGGACCGCCGTTTGTCGAACTCACTTCTAAGGAGGTTACGCATCATTACCCCCTAAACTCTCTCTTTGGAGTATGAGATTACCTCCCCATGCACGGGTTTTTCAGGAAACCTGTTAAATAACTTCATGAAGGAAGCTTTACAGCGTTGCCAAGTGGGCTAGATGATGAGCACTTGGCGAAACGCCGTTGGTAAAATTTGATCGTGGCTTCCTATGCTAGTAGTGTGGCGGTTTTTCTTCCCGCGGATCAAATTGCTCCTTGCGCTGATCCCGAAGTTGCTTGATGTGCTCTTCGAGTCGCAATATTACCCGTTCATAGCGCATCATGGACTGAGTATGTTCGGTCACCACTTCGTTCAGTTGTTCGCAAATACGCTGCTGGTGAGCGAGCTGGATCTCCAATTCGGTGACACGCGACTGTAAACTGCGTTGGTCATCCATTTTGATTCTTTTTAAGTAGCGTAAGTGGCTCGCTTACTTCGGTTGGTTCGTTGGACAGCCGTAAGCTTACCCCACCACAATCCAAAAAGAACAGCCCCTGCAGGCTAGCAGGGGCTGTAAATAAACATGCGATGGGGTCCTAGGCGACTAGGGTAACACGGCCAACGGTTTTGAGGATTCGACAGTACCCGACTGCGTCGCAAATTTGTAGGTCAGCTTACTGTTGACGCTTAGATCATCGGGCAGATCGGTCTTGAAGGTCAGCAATGAAGCACCTTTACCCTTAGCCGGGTCGGGTTTGATTCGCAACGTCACGAGGTGAACTACTTTGGATTCTGCGGATGGGTCAAACTGCACTTCCATATCCTCGGCCTGGACGTCGAGAATCCGGAACGGCTTCACACCGCGAACAACAAATCGATGTTCGACAGTCTCGCCGACTTTCAATTCGCCTAAAGCAAGCTGCTGCGGGTTGACTTCGAGGTCCGACTGGACGATGCCACTAACCGCTAACGGAACTTTCGTCAGTCGATTGTCGTTGGTCTGCAGCGTCAACTGAGTTTGTACCGAACCGGCCGGTGCATTACCCAAAAGCTCCACAGAGATTTTATATGAAACTTGTCCGTTCTTACGGGACACTTCCCGAATCGAAGGCTTCAGGAAAGGCTCAGCAGCCGTTACGCCCAGTACTTTCCAGTCGCTTCGGCCGGCATAAGCTAGATCAACATCCAGGATTTTTCCACTACCTTCAGCTACTGTGCCGAAGTTAACTTCTACGGGATTGAAAACTATATCGCTTCGAATGTAGCCTTGAACGTTCAGCTGCAGTTCCGTGAAAACCGGTGAAGTAATCGAGACCGTGAGGGTCGCTTTCTTCTGTCCAGTGTGCGTACCCGTGTTGAAACGAGCCAAAATCGCTCCTGTTTCACCAGGTTGTAAAATCTGCTTTTCAATGATTGGGGTGGTACATCCGCAACTTGCCCTAACCGCACTAATCTGCATTGGTTGCTGATAAATGTTGGTAATTGGGAAGCGATGTTCGGTTTTTGCCGATCGTGCAACGGTACCAAAATCATGAAAACGAAGTTCAGCGGGCACCAATTGAAGTGCTTTTTGAACAGGGACTTGTTGGATTGGCGCTTGAGCAAGCACTTGCGGAGCCAACGACGCACTAAGCGCGCAGGTCAGTAGAAACGAACGCATGGACAGTAACTCCACGGACAATTTGGATTGGACACTGCCCAAATACGGCAAGAATGCAACTGAGGGGAGAGTTTGGAGCGGACCCAACAGCAGCGACCAGGGGACAGTGGAGGTGGTTACCTCACTATTGTTTATCTTATCGCGCAGGCTCAAAAAACCAAACAGAGCTTGTAAATTTTATAAAGTATTGAGATGCCGATTTTAAATTAGCTAACATCAGAGAATTGGCCAAAAGCGCCCATAATTGCCCCTGTCGAATAGCTTGCGCGCTCCTCACAGATTGACAGTGCAGGGCAACGCAGCTGGTTTCGCAAGAAAGGGGCAATTCCGAACTGACGAAACCAGCTCCTACGCTTATGCTCGTGACGACCGTCTGAGTAGAAAAAGTCCACAGAGCCCAAGGGCTCCAAAAACAGCGACCGAAGCGGGTTCTGGAACACTCGCCAAGGTAAAGGCCCGCTGAGCATCGGTTGGATTCGCACCAAACGCCATGATGTAGGTAAAAGTTGTGGACTCGTTCGGATTCAACAATTGACGGAACCCGATGTGCGTGCCTTCATCGTCAAGCTTATTTGCAGCGTCGGCGGGCGCCCGAAAGAACTCGTTCAGGTCGTCGCCGCTGCCAATTTGCAGCGGGTCGCCTGATGCAAGCACGGCCCGTGAATCCAATGAACCAACGATCATTGTCAGCCCGCGCCGTATGCCATTGCTACCTGTTACATCGATACTGGCCTGACCAACTCGACCACCCGCTAATGAAAATGCATCGTTGAAGGTCTCAAAAGGCTCGATCCCAGAGCCTGGAATTAATCCATACGCTTGGTCAGGGTCGAATGTGTCAAATTGCGAAACGGTAAAACTGGCCGAGCCAACGTTCTTGATGGTCGAAGTAACGCGAATCGCGTTAAGCCCTGCTACAAGCGAATAGGTACGCAAGTAGTCCAAATCAGCACCGCTGTTCCAAGTGTGAGCCCCATGGTAAGTAAAATCGGATTCCGCCAGCGTTAACCCCGCACCTCCGTTCGTATCGTTCAGCAAAAAAGATTTTGCATCAGTTCCATTTTGAATACCGAAATCGGAAACACTTGTCCCGACTGCACCACTTGGTGTATCAAGTCCAGGTTTGAAGAAATTGGCACCGCCGAATTCGACTGAGTCAATTGCACCATTTGCTCCTAAAATCACTTTGAGAGACTTGTTGGTCAAAACACCAGCCTGCAAGTGTGTTCCAAATACGGTCACCGCCAATGAGAGAAAAAACACTTTTGTCATTTGGGTCGTCATGGTATAGAAAATCTTCGATGTCCGTCGGGGGGCTGTTTGGTAAGAAGCGGTCTGCAATTTTCAAGGCCGGTGGTTAAATCGCCTTCGTCTTTGAAGCACGAGGAGTCCACCCACGATGAGGACCAAAACCCCCGAGGAGGGTTCTGGTACTGCAATAACGTTGCCTGGAGAAACACTTGCAGAGAATGAGAAGTTATCAATCCCAAGTCCGTGTCTCGATCCAAGCCCGTTGTTTTCGTTCTGCCACTGCAGCCAGAGGTATTCTCCTTGTTTCCAATCCAAGCCGTCGATTGTGCCGGAGATGTTGGACGTGCGATTTGCAGCATTGTTCCCGTCCGTTGCTCCGCCAGGCAGTGAAAATCCCGGGCTGGTGAATCCTAGGCTTGAAATATCCGTAAACGCTGCGGCATTAAGGTCGCCCAAGGTGGCCGACGTCCGATACCCAAACTGCAGATTTTGTGGAGCGGCAATGTTAGTAGAACTTCTTCGCCATTGTTCGCCGTCGAATCCGACGGTAATGGACTGAAGAGTTCCGCCGGTAGCGTTGCGAATTGCAAATCCAAAGCGTGGATCGGTCGACGCTCCCTGAGAAACGATTCCAAGTGCCCTATCGAAGCTAGAATCAGCACCAAATGAATAAAGTGTGCGAATGCTAGACGAACCCGTGCCGGTGCTAATTGTGTTGAAATTCGAATACCAACCGCTCAGAGTCGTATCGTCCGCCCAAGTCAACCCTGTACCTGAATTTGGGAGACTGTCAAAAGTCTGCGTATAGACCGAATCGGCGGCTACGTAGATCAGTTCCGCGTTGGCAGGCGAAACGAGCATGCCGAGCCCTACTAAGCAAAACAGATAGCGCATCGTTAACTTCGTGCGATGGGGTGATGCAAATCGAAACAGCTAGTGGGGCATGCCTATAATAATTGCTAGGGAAAGTTAGGCAAGCCAATTGCCGCATGAATGGGACAATTTACGCATACTGAAACTTCGGTGTTGCCGCTTGTTTTGTAGAAGAACTGTTTTCAAACGAAACCAGTTAGTTCAATCTACAAACATGAACTCATTCGATAACATCAGCACCTGCGCCAATTGCCCCCAACGGTTCAGCATCACACTCTGTGGACCTCGAAAATCCGCTTCTGCTTTCCATATGTCTGGCTGAGCGTTGGCAGAAGCCACCTTTGATTCCAACGCCACTTCGGGGGACCACAAAAACTGATCGCTGTTCAAACTGCCACCAATGTCCACGATGAAATCGATTGTGTCCCCCGCCTCGGTTGCGACCTTTTCGATATTGATAGCCTCAGAAGTTTGGTGAAC
>JANNNN010000799.1:0-5178 GCA_031398555.1 Planctomycetia bacterium
CATGGACGATGTGTTTATCGCCGACGCGCTTTGGTCGATCGTATCACCGGATGCTAAAGAACGCGGCATAAGCCAAGATCAGTTTGATGAAGCTCTCGGAGGTTTGGCGTTTGATTCTGCACGCGACGCCCTATGGCAAGCACTTGAAACTTATTATGACCCCCAGTCAGAACGCGCAGCAATGCTGCGCGTAGCACTAGAACAGGTCAGGCAGGAAACGGCCAAGGTGATGGTCACTTTAAGTGGCTCAACGAGTGCCAAGGAGAGCTCGGCTACGACATAGGTGAATTCCAAGTCGCTGACATATTCGACCAGCTGCACGGCAAACGCCACGCAGGTTGGGAACATACCGGGGCACTGGCTTACACGATTCAAGCGAGCGCCGGGAACAAGAAAGCAAAATTTATAAACCCGTTCGCCAATGACCAGGGAGATCCTAGGCAGGCGTTCAAAAAACTCGTAAAAGGTAAGTAGGAAAATGAGTAAGACTGTTTTTCGTAAAGCAGGTGAACTGCTTGATTACACGCCAGCCGTTGACGTCAAAGCTGGTGATTTGGTTTTCCGTGGATCGTTGGTCGGACAAGTGACCAATGACTGCGTTGCTGGTGCTCTCGGTGCGATTCGAGTTACTGGTGTGATTCGTCTGACCAAAGCGTCTGCTACTGTTTTTACGGTGGCATCTGGTGATCTGGTGCGATGGGATTCATCCACCGATCTAGCGGTGACCGATGCGTCAAAACCTCTCGTTGGTATTGCCGTGGCGGGTGGTGCAGATGGTGATGAGTATGTCGACGTTTTGCTGAAGCAATCCGCTCCATCGGGAACCGCTCGGGTTCTTCGAGTTCGTGCCACCATTGCGCAAGTGAACGCCGGTCTAACTTTGCTTCCAGCTGTCGCCGGTTCGAAGTATCGCTTACATGATGCGGTTGCGATTGCAATTGGTGGAGCGGCAGCGGCAGTAACGACGGTCGACATTCTGGCTACTCAATCTGCCAGTTCGGTCAAGTTGGTTGCATTTGCTCAGGCGTCGTTGACTCGCAGTGCAGTTCTTCGGGCTGGTGGATCGGGCGCAACGGTTCTGGCTGACGGTGCATCGTTCGTTCAGAACGACGTGAACACTGCCATCACGATTGGCAAGACCGGTTCTGATGTTACGACAGCCACGCACATTGATGTGTTGCTGACTTACTCGGTCGAGTAGTACATCAAATCTTGGAATCCCAAGGTTTCGAGTAATAAATGGATCTGCTGTCAATTGACCAGATCCATTTTTCACACCCATCTCAGAGATAAAAACATGTCAGCTGGCGCCATCGAAGCAGGCAAAGGATTCGTTCGAATCTTCACAGACTTGAGTCCCTTGGACAAAGGTCTCAAGCAGCTCGAAGCCAAGATGCAAAGCTTCGGCTCGGGCATCTCTTCAGTTGGCAGTCGAGTGGCGGGCATTGGCGCTGGAGCGGCGGCACTTGGGGCATCAATACTTGCACCCGTGGCAGCAGCAACGAAGATGTTTGCAGACTTCGGATCAGCCATCAAAGACACTAGCGACCGAACAGGAATTTCCGCTCAGTCGATTAGCGAACTGGGTTACGCAGCGGAGCAATCCGGAACCGACCTTGCGACGGTTGAAGGCGCAACCGCAAAAATGCAAAAGGGAATTAAAGGGGCTGTCGGTGGCAACAAGGCGATGAGCGAATCGTTCGAGTCCCTCGGTCTTAGTGCAAAGTCTCTAGCCCAATTGAGCCCAGAGCAACAGTTCGAAGCTGTCGCAAAAGCAGTCGGAAGCATTGCCAATCCAACGATTCGAGCCGGTAAGGCTATGGAGATTTTTGGGAAGGCCGGAACGAAGTTGCTTCCGATGATCCGTGACATGGACGCACTTCGACAAGAGGCCAGGGATTTGGGGATTTCCATATCAGACATCGACGCAGCTAACGCTGAAGAGTTGGGCGATTCGTTTAGTAAGTTCGCACGGGTGATTCAGGGAATCGGCAATCAGATCGCCGCGGCTATCGCAGCCCCGCTCACGAAAGTTATCAACACAATTTCGGCAGTGGTTTCAACCGCCTCTCGTTGGATCGCAGCAAATCAAGGATTGGTCCAAACAGTCGCAGCCATTGCGGCTGGCTTCGTGGTCGTGGGTGGAATCGTTTTCAGTCTAGGGGTGGCCATCGTTGGAGTTGGTGCAACCATATCCGCACTCGGCGCAGTGATCGGTGGGATCGTCGCCACAGCCACGGCAGTCTTCGGGGCGGTCGCCAGTGTAATCGGTGCGGTGTTATCACCAATCGGGCTCGTAGTAGCGGCGGTCGTAGGGCTGGGCGTCTACATCGCCTATACGGCACTCTCTGCGACGGGATCGATTACGAAGCTCGGCGAGATGTTTGGAAGCCTAGGCGGTACTGCCACGGAAGCATGGGGCGGTATTGTGGCTGCTCTCTCGACTGGTGATCTAGAAACCGCTGGGCAGATCGCATTCACGGCCTTGGAAATCGGCTGGCTGACAATTACGACTACCATGCGGCAAGTGTGGGCAAACGTCTCAGACTTTTTCGTGAACGTGTGGCGGTCGGCTGTTGAGTCTATCGTCCAAATCGGAGCGTCGATCTACTTTGGAATTAGCAAATACTTCGACCAACTATCTAACGCTTTGGTAGCTGGATTCGATATTGCAGTGACTTACATCACAGGTGCGATCGATGGTATCCAAACGGCCATCGCGAAGGCCATCATTAAGGCGCAAGAGTTTTTTGGATTCTTTAGCAAGGATCAATCGGTCCAGATCCAAGCATCGCTCGATAGCGACTTGAAACGGCGTGCTGACGGACGGCAAAAAGGTTTGGATAGTCGATCGAGTGAACGCGGCCAAGCATTAAACCAACGCGACCAGCAACGACAGGCCACAGCAGACCAGTTCTCAACGATCGTTTCGGAAGACTTCAAGCGGGCAAAGACAAAGGTTGAAAATCCAGGGCTATCAGACGCTCAAAAGCGACTTGAGGAATTGAAGCTGAGCTTATCCGCAAAGGCGGCAGAGGCTCAAACCAAAGCGGCAGAGGCTCAAAAAGATGGACCTGCCAAAGTTGAAGCAGCACAGCAAGCAATATCGACGATCAAAAACGAGTCCGGTGGAAGCACTGGAACATTCGTATCAGGGGTGTCTGCGTCGATAGCGGGCGGGGGCGTTTCACCTCTCGAAGATTTGGGTAAGCAACAACTCGATGTTCTCGGCAGCATTGACAGCCGATTGCGCGAAGCAACCGTAGGAGATGATGAGTAATGGGTGCAAGTGAACGTTTCGCAAAGCGTCAAGTTACAGACTCGGAAAATCCAAGTGCCGAAACAATTTGGCAAGTGTGGATAGATGCCGAACATCCAACGATTGCCGATGAGGTGGCAGCCTACGCGATAGTCATGCCGCTCATTCCGACCACTTACACTTTCCCGAGTGGCAAGATAGCGGTGTTGCAGTCGGTCGCGATAGCCGACATCGACGAAAGGTCATGGGACTTCAAACTGAGCTATGCACGGCTGCAGCGCAAGGAGGAAGACTTCATTGAGTACGAATTCGACATCGGTCTTCAAGACGTAACACTGACACATGCCGCAGCGACAACGTCATTCACAGGCGGTGGGAGAACTGCCCCAGATTTTAAGAAAGGCGTAAACATTTCGAGTGATGGCAAAGTGCAGGGAGTTTCCAACGGCCAGCCTACTTTTGCTTTCCAGCTTACGAAGTACTGGGCCATTGACGATGTGACTGCCGCTTATCAGCTTGTGATTAAATCGCTTGCAGGGAAGTACAACAATGCGCCTTTCGGCCCTGTTTCAAATCAGCTTCCGGCTGGCTCGGTAAAGTTCATGGGAGCAAGGGGCAAACCAAGCGGTCAGAAGTGGCCAATAACATATCGGTTTGAACACTCCGACAATGAGACCGGTATCGTAGTGGGAGACATCACTGGAATTAACAGGCTTGGTTGGCAGTACCTTGATATCTACCGTCGCACTATCAGCGACACTTCGAGCAAAAAGAAGATCGAAGTCCCTCACAGCGTCTACGTCCACACATTGGCGCCGGGGGCTGGTGACTTCTCACTATTGTTGCTGACGGGCTACTAAATGTTCAAAGACAAACGGCTCAACAAAACGCAAATTGCACAGTGGAATGAAGCGGCAAAGCTCCTAACTCGGCAGAGCTTGCGCGAGAACACCATTCCTGATGATCCTCAGTCGCATTGGGTTTGGATCAGGAATGATACCGCTTCAGCGAGGGAGCGTTTTGAATGCATGTCACTGAGTGATCCAATATTCAATTTGGATCTAGACGGTTCGGTCGACTTGATGTTCAAGGCCATCGCATCCGATCCGACTAAGACGCCCGTGATACTACTTGAACCGATCGCAGTCGATGAAATGGGAAAGGGCATCATTCACGGCTTGGCCTTGGCTAAGGTGGGAAGTGGATCAACCACAGCCAAATACGCAACGCCGGGAACCAACAAGCTGACGCCTGGAAGCGGCGAAATTAAGTTGCTAGGTGCACCATCTGCCAGTGTCGATACGCTCTTGCCCGTGTTGCTCGGCTCGGGAGGTGGGGGGATTACCGATCTGCGATTGAGTGGAAGCGACCTTCAATATTTCAAGAACGGCGCTTGGACAACCTGGACAACGGGAACCACCTGCTAAATGACGATTCAACTAAAGAGCGGTTTAATACTTCTAGACGCGGGAGCGATAGCAAACGACCCCGCTTGTTGCTGCTGTGATTTAGTAGTGACTATGTCATTTGTTGCACCGACGATCACTGCTACTGCGAACAGCCCAGGCGGACTGCACTACGATTTTCAAGTATTCAAGAATGGAGTTTCGGTTTCGTTACTCACCAATCAAACTGGAAGCACATCCGTAGGCGTCACGGTTGCCGATGGGGATGTAGTTACTGCTACTGCTACGTCTGTTGCCGATCCTACCTGCGTTGCGTCGGCTAGCTGCACTCGCGCTAATATTCCAGCGCAACCGAGCTGCACCTACTTCAACCCAAGCGGACTAACCAGCGGTGCCTGCTATGCTGCTTCCTCTATAGCTGGCGCGTTCCTTGCGAATACTTCTCGAAGTGCTGTAATTGCTGGCCTGACAGGCGACATGGCACCACTTAACGGAACCTATACGGTTGACTGC
>JANNNN010000341.1:0-1614 GCA_031398555.1 Planctomycetia bacterium
CCCGACTCAGTCTACGATGGCGTCGTCATTGATGCCGTTCAAGAAGGTGCACCCGCAGCGAAAGCGGGTCTTAGGAAGGGTGACATCGTCGTCCGCGCAAATGGTCGTGACATCAATTCCGTCTCGGCCCTGAGAAACACGGTTGCGATGGTTCGGCCAGGCAGTGTGGTTAACTTGGAGATTTATCGTGCTGGCCGACCAGAGAAAGTTGCGGTTACAGTTGAAGAATCAACCGATAAAAAACTGGCCGCGATGTCACCGCAGGTTCCTGTTAAGGAGCTGGGGATCCAAGTCCAAACGCTTAACCCTGCCTTGGCGAAGAACCTTGAGGCAGACATTGCAGAAGGAGCGGTGATCATCGCCATGGATCGTCGCGGCAAAGCAGCACAGCTGCGCATGCAGCCGGGTGACATCATCACTGAGCTAAACGGCGTGAAAATTACGTCCGCAGTAGATGTACCCAAAGCGATTGACGGGACTGATAAATTATTGGCAAAAATTTACCGCGACGGTCAAGAAATGATGCTGGGTTACTAAAGTCGACGATATTTTCCGTCGCATCTAAACATTGAGCTACTCTGCGGCGCCCACTCTCAAAAAAGTGGGCGTCGCTCGTTTGCTAGCGGAACAAGTCGCCCTGGACTCGTTGACTGAGGTCTTGTAAAAGTCCTAGACGCACTTTAAAACTCAGCGTCGGTTTGTTTTAAGTCGCGTTTTAAGTCAAGTTGCCATTTGGAAATATGTTCGCGCGACTTTCGGCGAACTGGAGAAGAAAATGAACGGAATGAACTTTTTTACATGGATTCGTGACGGAGTTCGCCAATCGGTTCTGCTCGGCGTTAGCGATGCGATCGAAACGCTCGGAACGCCGGCGTCCACTGAAGATCTTCACCCGAGCGTGGCTGGATTACTGCGAGTCGACAAAAATGTGGATTCGTCACCACGGTTGGCTCAAGTTGGCGCTGGAGTCGGTGCTGGCGGCGGTGGCGGTGGAAACGCGGCAGGTCGCAAGCGTTTAGGTCGATCGCTAAAAGACATTGAGACGGATACCAAGAAGTAGGTTGGGCTTTAACTACTGTTCTGTTGCAAACCGCGTTTGGCTGGTATCGTAGCGTGCTTACAATCGCATGCTTGCTAACCGCGGAATCGGGAAATGCAGTTTCACGCCACAACTATACTGTCAGTTCGCCACCGAAATTTCGTGGCTTTGGGTGGTGACGGCCAAGTTACGCTGGACAAAACGATTGTCAAAAGCGATGCCTGCAAAGTTCGTCGTGTTGGCGGTGGTAATGTGATTATTGGATTCGCTGGGGGTGCGGCCGACGCATTCGCCCTCATGGAGCGGTTCGAGGCTAGGCTAAAAGATTACCCAGCCAACCTGCCTCGAGCAGCCACTGAATTGGCCAAAGACTGGCGCAGTGATCGAGCACTTCGGCGGCTCGAAGCATTGCTGATCGCTGTGGATAGCCGCCACAGCTTGCTGATCAGTGGAACCGGCGATGTGATTCAAGCCTCCGACGGAATTCTTGGAATCTGTTCCGGGGGTAACTACGCAGTGGCTGCGGCGCGTGCACTGGTACGACACAGCACACTTGAAGCTCGAGATATTGTGCA
>JANNNN010000864.1:0-2007 GCA_031398555.1 Planctomycetia bacterium
CCACGCTCGCCATGAAGCCCTGGCGGATCGTATCCACAGTTATGAACTGGCGGCCCGTATGCAGACCGCGATCCCTGACGCCATGGATTTCGCTTCTGAGCCAGAACACATTCGCAGGCTATACGGCATCGATCGCCCCGAATGTCGCGGCACCGCCAGCAATTGCCTAGCTGCCCGCCGGCTGATCGAACGCGGCGTGCGAACAGTGCAGGTCTGGACCGGCGACGGCATTTCCTGGGACGCGCACGAAGACATCACCGGAAAAGGTTATAAGAGTCACACAGGAGAAGCCCTACGAATCGATCGCCCGATCGCAGGATTGATTCGCGATCTGCGGCAACGCAACCTGTTGGATTCAACGATCGTGATGATCACTACGGAATTCGGTCGCACGCCCTACGCGCAGGCTGCGTCGGGAAGACTGAGCAAAGGCCGTGATCACCATCCGAATGGATTTACAAACGTCTTGGCTGGCGGTGGGCTGAAGCCTGGCTTTGCCTTCGGCGCGACTGACTCTATCGGTTATTCAGCGATCGAAAACCCTGTCACCACCTACGACATGCACGCGACGATCCTGCACCTGCTGGGCATTGACCACGAACGCCTTACTTTCTACCACAACGGCATCCAGCGACGCCTAACAAATGTCCACGGACGCGTGGTGAAGGAAATTGTGGGCTGATACCGCTTTTATCGTCATCCAGCTACATTTTTCGCAAACCACGCTATCGCTCATCCAACCCAGCTGGACGTACCAAAATGATTCGCAGGGAAGTCACATTGACCGCTAAGGAGTGATACCAGCGGGTCGGTCGCTTCGCAGAGGCGTGAAATCTACGAAAACTGAGCAATATTTGCCGCCGTTCAGGCGTTTTCTCGTGATTCCTTGCCGCTTGCATGGTTAGGCACGCCTGTTGCAATATCAGTCAGACACGACAAAGGAAGGCAAGTCGCGGTTTGATGGAGCAAACATTTACGATTGCTTGGCGACGAGTAAGACCCCTTAAGGAAATCTCCCATGTCTCGCAAAGCACTTTGGATTTCAGCCGTCGCGGTCGCTGGTTTAATTGCCACCTGCCAAACCGCCAGCGCTCAAAACTTTGGATACGGGTACGGTAATTCGCACGGCGCATTGCATCAGGACTTGAACCACAATGAATTCCACCGGCAGCAGTACCATGCGAATGAGCATCAGTTCCCACAGTCGAATTACCAGCACTTCCAGCTGCATCAGGACTTGAATCACGACCGCTACCACGATAGCCTGCGTCACAACTCGTATCACAGCTATCAGCCTCAATACAGTTACCAGCGTCAGTACAACAATCGGCCTCAGTACGGCTACCAGCCTCAATACGGCTACCGGTCGTACTATGGAGGATCGGGATTCAACGGTGGCGTTTTGCAACGCGGTTTATCACTGCGGCTAGGTTTCTGATTCTAGAACGTACTTAATCAGTAACCAAAACGGGCCGACCACATTGTGGCCGGCCTTTTTTCGGTGCGTCAGTCAGGACCGCGTAAACCACTTGGTATACCGCATTAATCCCGACACACTAAAAACGCTTGTAGAACCAACAGCCCCTGTTCAACGAAGGAAAATCAAACTTGAGATGTTTGGATATCCTTCAGTCAACTTTCGTCTGGAACCGGCTCGCCGCGTTCAAGTGAGTCCTTGACCCTATACCATTCGGCTATCGCCTCTTCTGGCGATGCACCGCTTTTTCCGATACGATGTTGCATGCCCGAACCACCTTGACCCGGTAGCCCCGCTTGTGGGGAGTCAAAGGGAATTTGGGATAAGGTTTGACGAGTGTATTTTGCATTGCGATTCCAGTCGAGTGTGCAGCGTGTGACCATACCTACTCACGAACACCGTGTTCCGGGGCTCAGAAACCACTGATGCAGTGTGCTTCGCGGGGACGCTTGGTTTCACTCTAAATTACACTGCAAAAAACACTGTTTTTCCTGGAAAATGCATGCCCTCGTAGCTCAGTTGGATAGAGC
>JANNNN010000967.1:0-2967 GCA_031398555.1 Planctomycetia bacterium
GGAAAAGCTTGGCGGTCGGTACGACGCGTTGATGCCCGAGGATGTGAAAAAGCGGCTTGACGAACTGCGAGTCGATATCAGCAAGGTCGAGTACACCAAGCCCAGCGAGAAAAAGTAATCACCAAAGTCTCACTTCTCTGAATTGAACGAACAAAAAAGAATGAACTTGCGAAGTTACCTTGCAGCCGGCACGCTACTTTTAGTTTTCATCTGCAAACTGATTGCTGCTCCTCAAGGAACAGCGCAATTGCCTGTTGGGTTTGCAGTGGCTGATGCAGATAGTAGCGGCAGTATTTCGCTGCTGGAGTTGACCGACTATCTATCCGCGCGATTGACGCACTTGCAAGTCCCCTTTGACCGGGTCTTCCAAGGGATCGACACCGATGGGGACAAATCGCTTACGGAGCCCGAGTTTGACAAACGGCAAAAAGTATTGGAAGAGGTGCTTGGCCCCGATTGGATGGGCGGTCAAGGCCTTGGCTTTATCATTCCGCCCGATCCAGGTTCAAACTATGCATTATTTTCGGGATTAGATCGCCCCCTCGATGACTTGAAAATCTACAGTGCCGTTCATCATCGCTACGTCGAAGAGTTAGCTCAGCCGGAGGCAACTTGGATTAAATCAGGTTGGAAGCGCGTTGAACTGGATAAGGTACCGACATCTGCAAAGATCATTCTTCCAGAGTATGGCCATAAGAAACCGACGATCGATGCACTTTGCCGCGCAACACTAGTGATGGTAGGTGGTGGCGCGGCAGATAATATGTCTTTGGGCGGTGCGGTCATCATTAGTCCAGATGGCATGGCGCTAACCAACTATCACATTGCAAACTTGTTCAACGAAAGAATCATCGGCTTAATGAGCGATGGTCGGGTGGTCCGAGTTACCAAGCTGCTCGCTGGTAATCCACTGGCAGATATAGCGATTGTGCAACTGGACAAAAAAGACTTGTCTTGGGTGCCTGTTGCCCAAGCCACGCCAGAAATGGCGGATTCGATCGTCATGATCCACCATACCGAGAATCGTTTTTACACCTTCGATCGCGGCTACATTAAGCGCCATCCAATGATCGGTACTAAGCCTTGGATGGAAATTTCGGCTGACTTTGCGCCGGGTGGCAGTGGGTGTGGCGTGTTCAATGCCAATCATGAATTGGTCGGCTTGGTTTCGATGATCATGATGGGAGACGGACCTACGATGGCCAGCCAAGATCTTTCATTGCCAGCGCCTGAAGAAGATTCCGCTGAAGCTGAGGAGGGTTTCGCGCCGGACGGTGCGATGGTGGTCGTCAAGTTGGCTGTGCCGCTTACGGCAATTCGTGAGCTATGCAAATAGTGCGGCGTGGGTATCCATAAGATGGTTTAAGCGGTAGTCAGCGGTCTCCGATGGCGGTCGGTTAGAATAAAAGTTTTTACACAACGACTTGATTGGCCAACGAAACCACAATGCACAGCCACGTAAAACAACGCAGGGGCGACGGACTGCTCAGCTTGATCGGTGGTACGCCGATGATAGAGTTCCTATTCGAAGACATTGGAAGAAGCATTTGGGCGAAATGCGAATTCCTGAATCCGAGCGGCAGCATTAAAGATCGCTTGGCGCGAACGATCGTTGTCGATGCTGAACATCGCGGCCTGCTGCGCGCGGATTCGAACATACTTGAATGCACTAGTGGTAACACGGGGATTGCGTTTGCGATGGTTGGGGCGGCGCGAGGATACGCAGTTACCATTGTGATGTCGGAACGCGCAAGTGGCGAACGTCGTCTCCAGTCAATCAGCAATGCAAATGACCTTGCGTTTAAATCGCGAGTTCGGATTACTCGTCGGCTCATCATCGGGAGCAAACGTTGCAGCGGCACTTGAGCTGGCGTGTGAACTCCCAGCCGATGCGAGAGTAGTCACGGTTCTATGCGATCGAGCGGAACGTTACTTTAGTACCAAACTTTTCGGATAGAGCATGCTTAAGTTCAAGCTACATACTGGATTCGAATTTCGATTTGACTTGACAATTGGATAAGCTCAAATTTCAGCCCCAAAAAGAAGGGGGTAGGACCTGAGTTTCCAGCTATTCGCATCGGTAACTGCAATCCATAGCCGGAGGAAAGCAGACTTGTGAGGTGACTCAGTGGGAGGCGAGTGGTAGACTGAGCGTAGGACTAAAACCCACTAACCCGAAGCGTAAGCGAGGGGAACCCGCTCGAAAACTGGCGAACCCGATCCGTTAGTTTTGGTGTTACGTTACTTTGGGTTCTGGGTGTGCAATTGGCTTGCCAGTGAACCGAAGGTCAAAATATCGTCTGAAGACTTGCCATTTCATACTTTATCAAGACCGCACTCAAGCCCTAGAAAGAGCAGAGGATGGCAAACAATCACACTGCAAATGGATCAGTAAATCTCCAGCCAGGGATATTCGTGTGAAGCTAAAGGATTTTGTTTCAGCGTGCCTGCTACTGGTTTCGTTCGCGCTCGTTGATACCTCCGCACAAAACCTTGGTTCGCACGCTCCGCCAGCGATCGCGACTGGGGCTGAACGATTACTCGTTGAACAGGTAGAAGAACTTTCGAAAGCGGGTCAGTTTGCTGAAGCGACCACAACGCTTGAAAAACTATTTGAACAAGGCGAAGGGCGGTTAGTGGAGGCTGAAGGACCCCAAAGAGCGGCCACTCAGGTGATGCAACGCTATGTCTCTATTCGTCAGTGGACGCAGTTGCGACTAGCTAAAATGCTCAAAGATCATGTTGCGATTCGCCAGCGTTATTTGAATGATCACAATGACGCCGCCGCAGCAGCGCTAGCTGAGCTTGCCGTTAGCAAAGATCTCACCCGCGCGCGCCACGCCGCTGAACGGTTTTCGCAAGCTTCTGCTGGCAGCCAGCTACAACTGCTCGTGACGGATTTGTACTTGGAGCGCGGTTGGGGTTTGGCAGCAACACAATCAATTCAACGACAACTCCCGTGCATGC
>JANNNN010000968.1:0-5489 GCA_031398555.1 Planctomycetia bacterium
GAAAAACCGTCTGATCTACAAATTGGAGGTGCCCTGCTCGAAGCACTTTTCGAGTCCAATAACTCGGAAAAACTCGCAGCCGTTTTGGCGTCGCTGCCAATGTACGCTGGAACAGAGCCGTGGTTGTTAACGCGGATGCGAGGTGAGTTCGCTCTTGAAAAGAAAGAATTCCGCGAGGCGATCCGGTATTTTGAAGCCGCATTGCGAGAAGATCTGGCCTACGCGCCGTGCCAAATGGGACTTGCGCGATCGTATGCTGGGATCGGCGACAAAGATGCGCAAACAGAAGCCTTGCGGAGATCTTCGATTTTAGCGGAAATTCGGGTCAATCTCAGCAGCGTCCAACCCGATGCGACAAAAGCCTCCTTGGATCTGGCTGAAAAATGCGAGTCCATTCAATTTGTCGACGCAGCGGCAGCCTTCCGAAAGCATGCCGAAAAGCTTGGCTCAGTCTCGAAACCATGAGAATCCTCCACCTGCTTCATCGAATGATCAAAATCACCGGTTTGTGTCTGCTGGTTTGCGCTGGACTGGGTTGCCAAAGGCCCCTCACTCCCAGCCCCTCTCCTCAGAGTTCTGGGGCGAGGGGAGCCGTTGTGGCTCCCCCACGCCCCAGCACTCACGAGCGAGGTGAAGATAGCCTAGCTCCCCCTCGCCCCGCACTCGGGGAAAGTGGTGCGGTGGGTGAGGGGTCCCTTATTCACCCTATAACCTTCAAAAAACTGGATGCAACTTCAGGCATCGACTTCACGCGCGAAGATGATATCAGTGGCCAACGCCGAATCTTCGAATCAACAGGCGGGGGCGTTGGGGTCATTGATTATGACAACGACGGATGGCTCGATTTGGTTTTCACCGGTGGTTGTAAGTTGCCCATTGTTCCAGGGCCGCAAAAGGCCACTTGCGGAGTTTTTCGAAATCTTGGACACGAGCAATTTCGCAGTGCTGCTTCGGAATCGAGATTACTCCAAGCTGGCTTTTGCCAAGGTATTGCCATTGGAGATTTTGATAACGACGGATTCGACGATGCGTATATAACTGCCTTTGGACAAAATTCCTTGTGGCATAATTGCGGTGACGGGACATTCGAAGACATTACGGAAGTTGCCGGTGTGTCGATGTCCAGTTGGAGTACGAGCTGCGCGTTTGCGGACTTAAATGCTGATGGCAATCTTGATCTCTTTGTCGTCACATACTTGAAAGAGTCAGCCGAATCCCCATTGCAATGTGTTAACCCGCGATCCCCTGACGGATTTGACCAGTGCCCACCGTCAAAGTTCCAAGGAGTTGATGACGCCGTTTTTCTTGGCAACGGGGCAGGCGGGTTTAGTGACGCAAGCCGTGCCGTAGGTTTGGTGGGATTAAAAGGTAAAGGACTCGGATTGGTGATTGGCGACCTGGATGGCGTCCTCGGTCCAGAGATTTATGTTGCGAATGATGGCGAAGCAAATTTTCTATTTTCAGTAAAAGTTAACGACGATAAAAGCGTGGTTCTCCAAGATCGCGCCATGCTGGCTGGAGCTGCCCTTACGCGTTCAGGATACGCTCAAGCTAGTATGGGCGTTGCAGCGGGTGATTACGACGGAAACGGCACGACGGACCTGTTTGTGACCAACTTCTACGGCGACTCCGACACGATGTACAAGAATAACAACGGATTCAACTTCGAAGACGTGACAAGGAGCACAGGTCTGGCCGGCCCCAGTCGCATCACCTTGGGGTGGGGCACCGCTTTTGTAGATCTAGATAATGACGGTCAGCTCGATTTGGCAGTCACCAATGGCCACGTCGAAGATCGAAGATGGAATGGCCTAAACGAACCCTATCAAATGCTTCCGCAAATTTTCAGAAACGAAGGGGGCGGGAAGTTCTCCGACGTTTCTCGCCATGCAGGCGAGTACTTCAATACCAAGTGGCTGGGCAGAGGCTTGGCATATGGTGATTTTAATCGAGACGGGAAAATCGACCTCGCTGTCTCCCACCAGCTAGCCCCATCTGCAGTTCTATGCAACCAAACAAATGTTCTGCAGAACATGTCTCGCATTCAGCTGATCGGTACGACATCCAATCGGAACGCGATTGGTGCGAAACTGGAGATTCTGGATAGCCAGGGTAACGTCTCCCTATCTCGAGAGTCGATGGCTGCAACGAGCTTTCAATCTTCATCTAGTCACGAAATTTACTTGCCAAAGCTTAATAAACCCCAAATTATTCGAACGACTTGGCCCTCCGGCCGAATTCAGACTTTCGAATTCCCCCAACTTCCGGCGATAACCCTAACGGAGGAAAGGAGTCCGAAAGAGCCCTGAAAGCGCCTAGAGGGGAAATCTTCACCGGAATCTCTTGACAATTTGGGTAAGCCCAGATTTAATGCAATCTGGACGTTCTTGTTTTTGTTTCTTACTTAATGGGAGTTCTTATCTATGAAACGCGGTTATTCGCAAAAACTTTCCGGCTTTACGCTCGTCGAATTGCTGGTGGTTATCGCAATTATCGGAATCCTTGTTGGTTTATTGCTGCCTGCTGTGCAAGCTGCTCGCGAAGCGGCGCGGCGTATGCAATGTTCCAACAACCTAAAGCAACTTGGACTTGCTTTGCATACTTACCACGACACTTTCAAGAAATTGCCGTGTGGTGAGTTCAGCGAAGGGCGCGCCGGGCCAGGCGGACAACGCCATAGCGGTTTCGTCGGGATGCTACCTTATTTTGAACAAGGCCCTTTGTTCAACCAGATTGCTGCCGTGAATTTTCAACGTGTGCCTTGGGATGGCGGCTTCGCACCGTTCACTGCGACAATTCCTACGTTCAATTGCCCTTCCGATGTTAGCAAGCAGAAAAATGCAAACGACATTGGACGTACTAACTACATGTTTTCTCGCGGTGATAGCACCTGGGATCATAATGAGTGGGCTGGCAACGGCGGCCGTGGAATACGTGGAATGTTTACCGGCCAATCAATCTGCAAGGGCTTTCGGGATTGCACTGATGGATTGAGCAATTCGATTGCTATGTCAGAACGCACTCTCGCTCAATCGGGCCAAGCCGTATTGGACGGGGGAACAGTAACTGGGATTGGCAGTAACTTCCGCAACAACAATCCGGGCCTATGCGGACTTCAGGTAGGCGCTGGCAAGCGTTACATTGGCACTAGCCTTGGCTTTTGGGCGGGATTGCGTTGGCCAGATGGAGCACCAGCTTTCTCGGGTTGTACCACCATTCTTGGACCTAACAAAGCAAGTTGCACACAAAACACTTGGGACGGCGAGGACGGCGTGTACGAGCCAATGAGTCGTCATACCGGTGGCGTTCAAGTGCTTTTGGGTGACGGTGCAGTTCGATTTTTCTCAGATGCAATCGATACGGGTAACGTTACGTTGCCTCCACCGGATGCTCCTGGTCAACCGAACGCTCAGAGTCCTTACGGGGTGTGGGGTTCACTAGGTTCTGTCCGCGGTGGCGATACAGCCAATCCTGATAACTAACGGTTGGTTGAATTTGCTTTTTTAAATGGAGCAAGAGCCTTTTCACATGGCTCTTGCTCTTTGCTTTGCTATGCCTTGTTTTTTCACGATTTCCTTTTTACTGGCTGTGTCTCACTCGCCTTGGCCATTTTTCATTCTGAGAGTCATTATTATGTATAAATCCACTGTTTCTTGTTTGATGCTGTTGTGTATTGGGGTAAGTGGCTGTTCAGATGGCGGCGGCGGAAAGAAGCTGGCGACTAATAAAGTCACTGGGAAGGTGATCATGAACGGTGCGCCAGTGCCTGGCGTTTCAGTTTCGTTCTCACCAATTGAAACCGGCAAGCCGCCTGCAATGGGGATCAGCGATACTCAGGGCATTTACATCCTGACCACTTATGACAGCGGTGATGGCGCAGTTGAAGGCGATTACAAAGTAATGGTTTATAAAGGCGCTCCCTCGGCAGCACCCGCCGCGCCCACTCATGATCCTACTGGTCAATCAAGTGGCGGCGGCGCTCCCAAGCACAGCGGCCCAGCGAGCAAAGGCCAAACGGCTGCGGGTGGGTCTCTACTGCCGGAAAAATATTCAAGTGCTTCGACTACGACGATCAGTAAAAGTGTAAAGAGTGGTGAGAACACCATCGACATTGAACTGTAACTCCCGCGCATCAGCCTGAGCAAACTACCGCTTAAGAGCACTTTGTACGATGCGATGGCGAAGCATAATTCTAACGGCGATTGTGGCGTCAATACTGGCAATCGCAGTGTTGGCGCTGGTCATTCCGGTTCCCGAAATGGAACTGGACGCGGAAGCCGTGGCTCTTTCACTGTCCAATGCGGAAGTGGCGCTCAGTAGCAGCGACTACCGTCAAGCAGAGACGCTGGCGGCGATGGTTCCTGAAGCCAGTCCGCTTTTTCCTCGAAGCCGACTAGTCGCCGGTGAAGCAGCCAGCCGCGATGGCCGGAACGATGTTGCAAAGGAATATTACTTAGAGATCGCCGAAGGTTCGAGCGAAGAATCCGTGCTCGCGGCCTTTTCGGCCGCCGAAATTCTACGAGCCGAATGCCAACTTGAGCAGGCCTCAAAGTGGTACAACCACGTCCTTTCACATGACCCAGATGATGCCGCTTCGCACGAGCGGATGGCATTCATTCTCAGTGTGACTCACCAAAACTGGGAATCTGCGTTCCATCATTTTGCACTGGTAAAACTTCGCAGCTGGACGCTGGATTCTCTAGCTATACTCGCGGATATCGAACGCTCTGTTGAGCAGCCAGCGTTCGTGGCATCCTGTGCGAAATTTGCACCCGACGACGCGCTCAGTATCTTGGCCCGGGCTGCTGAGCAGATCTATGAAGGAAATGGGGAACAAGCGAAACCGCTGCTTCAGCGCGTTGTCTCGCTTCGTCCAGACCTCTCGAATGCACAAGCCATGCTGGGCGAACTGCTATTGCTTGACAGTTCAAATTCGTTCGCGGAATGGAATGCCAAGTTGCCACCCAATGCAGGTGATCACCCCGAGATCTGGTTCGTTAGAGGGTTGTACTGTCGTAAGAACCAAGAATTCCGACTGGCAGCAGGCTGTTTTGCGATCACCGTCTCAATAGTCCCAGAACACCGCCGTGGAAATTACCAGTTGGGTCAAATGCTTACTCAATTAAGTGCGCCTGGAGCGGATGCATTTGTGCAGCGAGCGAAATTGCAAGCCGAATTAGGTCAAATGTTAGACCAAGTACTGGCCTCGCGCGGTCAAGATGAACCGCGAGTCCGAAAGGTGGCTGAACTCTCCGAAGCGTTGGGACGCATTTGGGAAGCCTGCGCATGGGCCTCCACCGCAAGCAAACTGCATCCCACAGTCGCGTGGCCTAAACCATTAGAAAGTCGCTGTGAGTCGCTGCTGAAACCTGATATGCCACGCACGACCAAGACCGCTCACCTAACAGCCCAAATTGATCTGCAGAGCTTTATCAGTTTAGCACGCTCCAATACTTGGACTTCAAGAAGCAAATTGTCGAATGATAAAA
>JANNNN010000978.1:0-4732 GCA_031398555.1 Planctomycetia bacterium
GATGCGGCGCACGAGGCGCTGGCGAAAATGGAAATCGAACACTTGGCCGGTCGGCAGATCAGCCAACTCTCCGGTGGTCAACAGCAGCGGACCTTTTTGGCGCGGGCATTGGTGCAGAACGCAAAACTGTTCTTGATGGACGAACCGTTCGCGGCGGTGGATGCGGCCACTGAGCGAGCGATTGTAACGTTGATGAAGGACCTGCAGGCTGCCGGTTGCACGATCGTGGTGGTGCATCATGATCTGCATACTGTGCCCGAGTACTTTGATCATCTCGTTTTGCTCAACACTCGGCTGGTTGGCGCTGGTCCAACGAGTACGGTCTTCACCGAAAGAAATCTTCAGAAGACCTATGGCGGCAAATTGACGTTGCTGGAGGAGATCGGCGAAGCGATGAAACGCCGCGATCAAAGGTCAAAACTATGACGGCGTTTGACATCGTTGCCTCGCCGTTGTGCATGCTGGCCGACAGTCAACTTTGGCGACTACTAACGCTGCAAGATTACAATACGCGGGTGGTGCTTGCTGGTACTGTGCTGTTAGGGATAACGTCCGGATTGCTTGGCGTTTACTTGCTACTCCGCAAACGAGCGCTGCTAGGCGACGCGATCAGTCACGCAACGCTTCCTGGTATTGCACTTGCCTTCCTCTGGACGGCGCTGATCGGACAAGACAAAACGTTGAGCGTGCTGTTGATTGGGGCCGCGATTAGCGGTTCGCTCGGCGGGCTCAGTGTTTTACTCCTCCGGCACTTTGCGCGGATTCGCGAAGATGCGGCACTCGGTATCGTGCTGAGCGTATTCTTTGGCGCGGGTGTCGCCCTGGTAAGTGTTCTGCAGAAAATCAAGCAAGGCAATATCGCTGGACTCGAAAGTTTCATCTATGGCAAAGTCGTTGCGATCACCGGTGATGATGTTGCTCTTGCGACAACGGTACTGGTCATCGTTTCAGTCGTTATCATAGCGCTCGGCAAGGAATTAAAAATTCTCTGCTTTGATTTCGAACTCGCTCGCAGTCAAGGTTGGCCGGTCATGTGGCTCGACTGTTTGCTGATCGCGATGGTGGTTGCTGTCACGATTGTGGGTTTGAAAGCCATCGGTTTGATCATGGTGATCGCCTTGCTGGTCATTCCAGCGGCTAGCTCGCGGTTTTGGACGCACGACTTGAATCGCATGCTGATGATTAGTGGTCTGCTAGGCGGAGTTAGTTGCGCGGTGGGGGCTATGGCCAGCGCCGTTTTTGCTGATATGCCGAGTGGAGCGACGATTGTGTTGTGCGGTTGCGGTTTTTTTCTACTCAGTTTTACGTTTGGATCCGAGCGAGGTGTGCTGTGGACCTATTTGCATCAAAAGAATTTGCGGCGACAGCAAGAGTATCTGCACATGCTGCGAATTTGTTATGAACAACTGGAATCGCGGAGAGGACTTCAGACATCGACCAAATCCAACTCGACGGAATTGATTACGATTCAGGACATTGCCGAAGTTCGGTCATGGTCTCATCGATTTGCGTTTAAGATTGCGAGTGAGCTTGATTCTCGCGGTTTAGTTGTATTGCGTCGCAACGGGGATTTGCAGCTCACCGCTCGTGGCAAGGTTCAAGCGGAGGAGGCGGTGCGCGAACATCGGCTGTTGGAGCTGTACATGATGGAACAAGCGGAGGCGGAGGTCGGTCAAGCGGATCGAGAGGCCGACTATCTTGAGCACGGTTTATTACCTGAACACTTAGCGGAACTTGGTGAAAGTGTCGCTCGCGGTACGCCTCCACCGGTTCCGCCAAGTCCACATCCATTGAAACGCGATAAGCCCGACGGAAAGAAATAAGACGCCTTCCATATCGTACTCGCGCACTGCAAACCGACACTTGTTCCAGATTAGATTTTAGGGTTTGTGGTTTTATTGTCGCACGATTGTCCCAATCGTAATTGCAACAATTGGGACAATTGTGCGACACTCAACACCGAAATTTAAACTTGACGCTCCACTAGTGCTTGGATGCACTTTGCGAACTGGAATCGTATGCAACTAATTGTTCTGTAGTGGCTTGGCAATGTCCGGTCACGTTCACGGCAGCGCGAAGTTCATCTTGTGTAAAATACTTTTCGTTGCCGGTGTACTGGGATTCGCGTCGATTCTTTTTCGCTAAAGCTTCCCAGCTTATGCCGTTGGAGATGTTCCAAGCCGCGGCCTGGGCGATATTTTGCTTGACTTTGCCCTCAGCGAGCAGTTTGCATAGCTCAATGACTTTGGGGTCGCCGTTTAACTGCTCAAGCCGCACGAGGGTGTACTTCATACGCGGATTGGGGTCTGGTTTGCCGTATTCGAGGCATACCATTTCAACTTGCAATTTGCCGGGTCGATCGGCTTCGACGCGGAACATGCCGCGACCACCACCACCCCCAAATAATCCGCCATTTTGCCCGCCGCCACCACCGCCAAATTGCCCTCCACCTTGGCCACCACCAAATCCGCCGCCGAGCCCTTGACCACCACCTCCTGGCCCACCATTCAATCCGCCCCCTTGATTTCCGCCGAATTGGCCGCCGTTTAATCCGCCGCCTTGTCCTGCTCCGAATAAGCCTTGTCCTCCGCCTAGCTGGCCGCCACCGAATTGGCCGCCACCAAACTGGCCAAGTACTGGAACAGCCGCGAAGACATCAGGCAAACGAACTAAGACGGGTTCCTGCGTGTTGTTTTCAATGATCACATTGGCTCGATGCGAACCGAGAGCAATCACTTTCACATCAAGTTGCTTCGATTGAATTCCGTCGAATAATTCGATCTCGGCGGTCGCGTCCGGTTTAGAAATCTTTTTCGCAGTTTTGTCAGCAGCCTGTAGTGACCCACCGCCAGCCACCACCGCGCATAGTGAAAGCGACCAGATAAAAAACTTTCTCATGTCCCTGTTCCTCAAAGCAGTTGTAGAATGGGGCTTAGTAACAATGTGTTTTCCCCAAAGACGAGTGACGTTAGACTCTGCCTCAAGAGTTCACGTCCACATCGGCTCCATGTTAAGCACGCGGCGTGCCAACGTAGCCTAGGCTTCCAGCCTGGGTGAATCGTTTCAATACCTTACATTTTCATACCCATAAAATCACATCGTTTGCATCAAAAAACGCTTATCCCAATGCTGCCTAATCGCAACTCAATGAAACCCTCTCTAGCGATTGGCAGTGCAGAACGCTGCAATCTGGTGCAATTTGCTGTAGCGATTTGGGGCGCTCTATTGGGTGCTACCCTTGGTTGTGTCCCTTCGAATCACAACGTCACGAAGTACCAAATCGACTCGTCATCGATGGCACCAATGTGGTTCGGTCCGCATTTGACGGCGACATGTACCCATTGTCGCCAGCAGAGCTTGATCGTGCGGGAAGCCTACGATTCGGCTGTCCCAAATCGATGTTTCAGTTGCGGTGAGGTTTGCACTAGTGATGACGATCTTCGTCGCGGTGAAGTCATTGAGATCACTCGTTGCACTACGAATACCCCGCTGAAACGTTTCGACGTAGTGACTTTTGATTCGCAAGAACGTGATGATGCCGAATCTCAGCCATCGCTGAAGCGAGTTTGGGCGTTGCCTGGCGAGAGCATCGAACTGCACGATGGAGAAGCTTGGATTGAGGGAAAGCTATTGCAAAAAACTGCCGTCGAATTTGCTGCGATTTGTGTCCCTGTAAGCTGTTTCCCGAAAGACAATCGCAGTCATTGGTGGATCGTGAACAGCAAAAACAGTGAAGCCGTGAGTATCGAAACAGCGGCAAACGGAGAGCACTTGAAATTGAAAACGGATCAACGGCTCGAGTTTCGATACGTGCGACCGAATCGCAACCATGAAATTCCCGAAATGCTTCCCAGTCCCATTGTGGATGATTTCACTTTCAATCAAAACAGCATTGCCCAGTTCCACGAAGTGGCTGACTTCCTACTGGCAATTGAACTTGAAAGGCGTCCGCTCGCTACGTGGTGCGTGGGCTTGCAGTCGAAAGGTAAACACCATCGCATTTGCGTCGGATCGAGCAACGAATTGTGCGGCAAATCGAAATTAGACTTCTCCGTCGCTGATGGAGCGTTGCGTTTGCTGATCGCGGTGTGTGACGGTCGGTTGCTCGCTTCGACTGACAACCAGAACTCTCTGTGGCAACTCGTCGACCTAGACGGCGAGTTCAAAATAGATAACGCAGTGAGGGACTCATTAATTACAATCACGGCAACGGAAACCTTGCACATCAATCGCCTGCTCGTGGCCCGCGATCAGTGGCTTGGACCACGTGAAAGTCGCTTGACCGATTGGCAGCCGGACGGAAGCAAGGCTGAGATGGAGTCGCAGGTTAGTGGAGGCTACTTTTTGCTCGGCGACAACCTGGAGATGTCGATCGATAGTCGCGATACGGCGGTTGGGCGGATCGCACGCGAGCGAATTGCGGGACGGGGCAAACGCTTGGGAGATTCACCAGAGTGGATACTGACGGTCGTGAATCATGCTTTTCGTGAAGTTGTTGGACGCTAAACGTAGCTTAGCCGTGGTTTGCCGTAGCTTAGGCTTACAGCCTGAGACAGACATTTTCGAATCAGGCTGGAAGCCTAATCTACGTGGTCACTTCGTCAGCAGATGGTTGATCGACTCCACTGCGCCTCCTTCGCCAGCGACGACACCTGCCTTGCCATCGTGCGACAAAGCGATCGCGTGGATTCGACCCTTAAGTATCTGCTCTGTTTTGAGAATGGTAGCATCC
>JANNNN010000355.1:0-1887 GCA_031398555.1 Planctomycetia bacterium
TAAAAGCTCTGGGTTGCAGCGTATCGGCCATCAATCCATCGACGTTGAGCGTCACGCCACCGACTTGGCGGTTAGATTTGCAACGCGAAGTAGATTTGATCGAGGAAGTAGCGCGGATTCATGGGTACGAGAAGATCCCTGAAAACGTGGCCGTTCCACTTTCTGTCGCTGCCCAGCGTCCGAAGGACCTGGCGATGCGCCGCGCGCGTCATGCGTTAAGCGCCTATGGTATCGACGAAGCGATGACGCCAAGCGTCGTGACCGAACAGCTCGACCAATGTGGCAGCGTTTGGACAGTTGCTCCAGCACTGACTACCGAGATTCCCCTATTGATTGGTGCCAAGTATTTGCGACGAAGTATTTTGCCAAGCCTGCTTGCCGCCAAATACATCAACCAGTCACAATCGATTCGCCATGCACAGCTATATGAAGTAGCCACGGTATTCATACCTGGGACCAATGGAACGTTACTGCCACGCGAGCAGTCGGTACTTGCCTTAGTCGGTACGAACGATCTTTCGACGGTCAAAGGTGCAGTCGAAGATTTAATCGCCCAGATCGCCAGCAAGAAAACTCAGGTGCAATGGGTTGTTGCGGACCAAGCATTCTTTTCACCCGGTAGTTCGCAGCGAGTTGAATTGAATGGCGAAGTCCTTGGCTATGTTGGATTGGTGCATCCAAAAATCCAGAATCGACTCGCCTTGGACCAGGCGGTCGCGGCTGCCGAACTGAACGTTGATCTATTGACTTCGACGCTCGAAGAAGTCCGCCGGGCTGATGCAGTGAGCGCATTCCCGTCCATCGCCCGCGATTTGAATTTTGTAGTGGACGAACCCCTTCGCTGGAGCGAACTGGATGCGGCCTGCCGTGCGGCTGGAGGTGAGTTTTTGAAGTCCGTCAATTATCGCGAGACTTATCGCGATCCACAGAAAGATGGCGTTAACAAAAAACGAATTCTGCTCACTCTCCATTTCCAAAGTATGGATCGAACGCTCAACAGTGAAGAAGTCGACCAAGCTGTTGCCGCCATCATTGCAGAATGTGGACTGAAGTTTTCGTCCAAACTGCTTGGCTAGTCCGGTTGCTCTCGCGGCGAGGTTCGATTTCTAGAGACCCCACGATCGGCCTGTGGAGACTTTCAAACGATCAGCTCCCCTTGGCCCACTTGGCTGGTCGCTTGTCGATAGCCTTCAATCGCCTGCGGCAAGAGTTTTTCGAGGTCCGATGCGCGGCGCGCATCGGCTGGGTGAGTCGATAGGAACTCAGGCGGCTTGGCGGATTTTCCGGCAGAAGCAAAACGAGTCCAAAAGCGAGGCGCTTCGGCTGGGTCATAACCGGCTTTGGCCATGAGCATCACGCCGATATGATCGGCTTCTGATTCGTGCTTGCGACTGTACGGCATCAAAAAACCGTAATTAGTCCCGGCTCCGTAGGCTCGCATCCAAAGATCCTTGGCGACTTGTTCTTTGTTTCGTAAAAGGTAGCCGACTCCCGTCTGCGCGACGTTAACCGCCGCCGTTTGGCTCATGCGTTCACCACCATGTCTTGCTAACACATGCGCTACCTCGTGGCTCATCACGACCGCCAGTCCTGCTTCGTTTAGACAGACAGGCAGGATACCTTCGTACACAACTATTTTTCCGCCCGGCAAGCAGAATGCGTTCTGCTCTTCACTTGCTACAACTCGCGTTTCCCATTGGTAATCGTTGCGCTCACAGACACCGGCAATCCGCAAGCCGACGCGTTCAACGATTTGTTGGTAACGAGAATTCGAAGAAACTGTCTCTTTGGAAACGACGTCAGCGAATGATTGCTGGCCCATCGCGACCTCAGTCCCTTCGGGATAGAACATCATTTGATGCCGGCCTGTAATCGGCGCGGTCTTGC
>JANNNN010001070.1:0-13964 GCA_031398555.1 Planctomycetia bacterium
GGTGCTGTTCAGGCCTGCCGTGGCCAAACCGGCGGTTGACAAGGCGCCGGGCATGCCCGGCCCGCGCGTGGTGAAGATCCTGAAGTTCTCGAAGAGCGGCAATCACCGGCCGCAGATCAAGAAGGTCAAGGTCTTCGGCAAAAATACAAGGTGATTGACAACCAAGGTACGCAGCCGATTGAAGGTAATTTTATGGGACTGCTTCCTGGGCAATCGATTCCCTATGGCAACTACAACTTCCGCATCAATTACGACGGAGGAGATGGCAATGATGTTGTCTTGACGGTCGTTCAAATAAACTTCGCGCCTACCGCTTCCGCAGGCGGTTCGTATACGATCATCGAAGGCGGCTCTTTATCGCTTAATGCCAGCGGTTCTTCTGATCCCGATGGCGATACACTTAGTTATTCGTGGGACTTGAACGGCGACGGCATCTTTACTGACGCGAGTGGTGTAACACCCACAGTCCCATGGTCCGCGCTCGACGCACTCGGTATCCGTGATGGGTTATCTCACTACTCAGTTCGCGTCCGCGCTAGCGATGGAGTGAACCCGCCAGTCGATTCACCAGCGACCACTGTAACAGTCAACAATGCAGCGCCGACCTTGCAAGTCTCCGCGGCAGTGGATGGTTTTGATGGTGTCACTGGTCAGACCCGAACTTATAACTTAACGGCCACAGATCCGTCGAGCGTCGATCAAGCGGCAAATTTCACCTACATCATCAACTGGGGTGACCTTTCGCCTGCCCAGACATTCATTGGCCCAAGTAGTCTCGCTGCGACGCACATTTATGCTGTGGCAAATAATTACATCATCACAGTGCTTGCCCAAGACAAAGATGGTGGTAGTGCCTCGTCAACTCGCAATGTCACTGTGCGGACGTCTGAACCGCAAGGCAATACTATGGCGATTGGTGGTACGACAGGCAATGATACGTACACGATCAGCCGCAATGTAGATGGAACGACCCGCGTACAGCGAGGAACGTTGGTTTTTCCAAATTTTACGATGCCGACAAATGGCCTTAGTATTTTTGGCTTCACGGGAACCGACTCGCTGTTGATCAATGGCACGGCTGATGTCGATGGGTTTGAAATCAGTCAGGATACCATTGCCTGGAACGGGGTTCCAATGCTAGGAACGTCAATCGAGAGCAGGACAGTCAATGGGCAGATCGGGAATGATAGTTTTATGTACCTGTCGGGAACCGTAACGGTCGACGGAGGGGCGGGTACTGATACGTTGATCGGACCTGACGGCTCCAATGAATGGAATATTCTGGCAAGCAATCAAGGTTTTGTAGGCGGTGCTTCGTTCATTCGTGTTGAAAGTCTCACCGGCGGGTCGAGCGACGATCAATTTCGCTTTTCAGCGTCCGGAGCACTGTCGGGTAAGATCGATGGCCGGGCGGGGCTCGATCGACTGGATTACACTCTCCGCACGGCGACTCTGGCAATCAATCTGGCTAATAGCACGGCCAGTGGAACAACTGGCATCTCCAATCTTGAGCGATTTGTTGGAACCACTCAGGCCAGTTCGACAATAACCGGCCCTCACATCGCCAATACATGGGAAGTGACCGGCGAAAATCAGTTCATTCTCAATCAAAATCTCCAGTTCTCTGCTTTCAATAATATTACTGGTGGAACTGCGACGGATCTATTCGAGATATCGCCTTCAGGAAAAATTAGCGGTACGGTAAATGGCGGTAGCGGGTCGGACACCATCAGTTACGAGCAATGGTCCGACGGCGTCGCTATAGACTTGGCCGTCCTGACCGCGGCAGCAGTTACCAAATTCACCAGCATAGAAACTTTCGTTGGTGGCCAGAGTCAACTTGATCAATTGCGTGGAAACAACATCAACACCACGTGGTTGATTGATGGCAGCAACACTGGCTCGGCAGGGTCCATACGGTTTGAAGCTATCGAATCGCTCATCGGTGGCGACCTGGCAGACAGTTTCCGCTTAACGACCAGCGAATCGACCGTTGCAGCGATTGATGGCGGTGCTGGAGTAGACAGTCTGAGCAGCCTATCAGAACAAAACTTTTGGGAGTTAACCGGTTTGCAGTCTGGTCGTCTGAATTCAAGCCTCTATTTTTCAGGAGTGGAGGGACTTGTTGGCGGTGCGCAAGATGACGTCTTCAAATTTATGGGTGGCTCTGGATTCCAGTCCCTTAACGGTGGTGCCGCACTCACCTTTGATATGCTTGACTATTCGACTGTTACCACGCCTGTTGTTGTTGACCTGCTTGCAAGCTCGGCATCGTTTGTAACTAGTTTTACAAGTATCGAACGCTTCGTTGGTACTGTCGGTTCCAATGACCAGATTCAGGGACGCAACGCGAACCAAACTTGGACTGTTGCCGCCGACGGAAGTGGCACTGTCGGCTCGATTCAGTTGGCTGGCTTTGAACAGTTTTTGGGTGGAATCGCGAACGACACATTGGTCGTTTCATCCGCAGCGCCAGCCAGCTTTTCTTTTGAGGGAGGGCTTGGTGCTGATACATTGGTCGGGCCGAACTCGGCAACCACTTGGCTAATCAGCTCGGTCGGTGGCGGCAGCCTAGGCAACGTGTTGTTTGCCAATGTCGAAAACCTTACAGGTGGCTCAGGTCAAGACTGGTTTAAACTTACCGAATCTGGTCGTATTAGTGGCAACTTAAACGGCGGAGTCGGCGACAATGCACTGGATTACTCAAGTTGGACGGCGGCGATCGACGTTAACTTGGCAACTCGTACTGGATCAGGTGTGACCGGCACCATTTCCAACGTCACAATTTTACTCGGCGGAAGTGGCTCCGATTTACTGACTGCCGGGGGTACCGCCAGTGTGTTGGTTGGCAACGGAGGCAATGACCGACTGGTCGGTGGAGGTGGGCGCAATGTCATGATTGGAGGATATGGCGTTGATCGCATTGAAGGTCTTGGCGGCGATGATTTGATCGTCGGTGGCCGCACCGCTTTTGACTCCGACGCGGATCAACTTAGGCTGATTTTGGCCGAATGGAAGTCGATTCGAACTTACGATCAGCGAATTGCCAATCTAACCGGAGTCGGAACGACGGATCGGGCAAACGCTGGGGTGTTTTTGCGGAATTCGCCTGAGGATACCCTCTTCGGTGACGACGGCGCGCTGGATGAATTGCTGGGCGGTAATGGTCGTGATTGGTTCTTCGCGGATCTCGAGGATTCGTTGCTCGATCGAGTCAGCACCGGTGTAAATGCAGAACGCCTGGATCGTTCGTAGGTAGTTGAGGATTCTTGATTCCACTCGCTGAAGTTGATTGGTTGTGTCATGCGCGGTGGTTGATGAAGTTAACTACGTCGGCATCCGTTATCTAAACGGTCTGGGCACTGGACTCGAACTACGGGGTTCTAGGTCAATCATTTCGGTTCACTGGCCTTGCTTAGCCCAATAGCTAAACGCTATTGGGCTAAGCAAGCCAGTGGCACACAAAACCAAAATGCGTGAATCCCAAAAATAAAGTTGGATGAAGCACTAGAGCGTATCAAGTGGATCGATGTCGATGACGTACTGCACATCTTTGGGTGGTTTGATTTCAGCAATAGTCCGCACTAGCAAGCGATTGAGTGGTTCCGCTTGAGTGGTCATCATCAATGCGTGAAAGCGATACTTGCCGCGCAATTTTGCCAGCGGAGGTGGCGCGGGGCCGAGGATGCGGCAGTCGATGCCTTGTTGCTTGCGAGTTGCTTGCAGTCGCTTGACAAACGACTCAGCGAACTCTTCGACCTCAGCCAGATCGGGACCGCGCATGATAACCCGAGCCAAAAAACCGAACGGTGGATAACCAAACTGCTCGCGCTTGGTGAGTTCGTCGGCGGCAAAACCTAAAAAGTCATGCTTCGAAGCCGCCATGATCGATGGATGATCAGGAGAAAACGTCTGCACCATTACATGACCAGGCTTCTCACCACGACCGGTCCGTCCTGCGACTTGAGTGACCAACTGGAACGTGCGTTCAGCCGCACGAAAGTCGGGGAAGTGCAAAGCGCTGTCCGCATTGATGACGCCAACCAACAGCACGTTAGGAAAATCCAAGCCTTTGGCAATCATCTGCGTCCCGAGCAGTATGTCGACTCGACCTTCGCGAAACTCAGTGAACACACGCTCGTGGCTACCGGGCTTGCGCATCGTGTCACTATCCATTCGCGCAATCGTGGCTTTGGGAAAACGCTGTTGGACTTCGACTTCTAAACGTTGAGTTCCCAGTCCGCTGAATCGAATGCCATTGAAACTGCACTTGGGGCAAGTCTGCGGAGTTGCGATTTGATAGTCGCAGTAATGGCAGATCGCTTTGCCGCCGTCGCGATGATGCGTCAACGGCAAATCGCAATCGGGGCAGGTGACGACGTCGCCACATGAAGGACATTGAATCGTCGTCGCAAAACCACGCCGATTCAATAACAAAATGATTTGGCCCTTGGCGTTGAGCGTTTCATGTATGCCTTGTTGCAATTGCCGCGAGAGTGAACCGCGCGAAGGTTCAACGGAACTTTGACGCAGGTCGATGGTGGTAACATGCGGCAGCGGACGATTGTGGATACGGCGTGGAAGAGTCGCCAAGCGATATTGCCCCAATTGTGCCCTCCGCCAGCTCTCAAGTGAAGGCGTCGCGGACCCAAGAACCACTGGAATCTGTTCCAGGAATGAACGATGCAAGGCGACATCGCGAGCATGATAACGGGGCAACGAATCTTGCTTGAACGATTGCTCATGCTCTTCGTCGATGACGATCAAACCCAGTCGCGGCACAGGGGCGAAAATCGCGCTTCGCGGACCGATCACAACTGGCACTTGGCCCGACGCAATCATCCGCCATTGATGATGCCTTTCGACGGGGCTCATATTGCTGTGCAGCACTGCGACTTGACCAAAACGCTGAACAAAGCGTTGACGTGTTTGAGGTGTTAGACTGATTTCGGGAACAAGCACAATGGCTTGACGACCGTAAGATAAAACTTCATGGATCGCTTGCATGTAGACTTCGGTCTTGCCGCTGCCGGTGATGCCATACAGCAGAATCGTTTGTTGCTTCCCAGCGTTGAGGGCATCCAGTACATGCGCGAGCGCTTGACGTTGATCGACACTCAGCGCCAGGGGCGGTGAATGGGGGCGGGGCGGTCGCGCTCCAAGTTCATCGAAGACACGTTCATTTTTTGCTTCGATGTAACCGTGCTCGCGAAGAGAATTGATCGGACCCGTTGAGCACTCGGCAAGTTTTTGCAGTTGATCGATCGTCACCCCACCGCCAGCAAGAATCAACTGCCGCAAAACGCTTTGCTGCTTGGCCGATAGTTTGTTCAGCTTTACGTCATCGTTGGCTGCGGCGGTGGGATAGAGCATCACGCGTTCGCGACTACCGGCCGAAGCCCGAACACCGGCTGGTACAGCGGCTTCGAAGACTTGGCCGAGCGGCGCGATATAATAGCGGCTCATCCACTGAAACAATTCAAGCAGTTTTGGCGTGCATAATGGCTCAGGATCCAGCACCGTCGTGATCGGCTTGAAGGCGTCGGCTGACTGGCGAATCATTTCCACCGCGATGACGTAACCGAGCATCTCGCGGTTGCCGCGTCCCAGCGGAACTTTGACTCGCACGCCCAACTGCACTTCTTGGGCAAGACTATCCGGGACGAGATAATCGAGCGGACCGTGGGGTTGTTCGGCAAAAACAACCTTCGCCACGCGACACTCGCCTTGCAGATCCAGCTCCCATGGGGGAATATCTGTGGAAAACAGTTCTGGTTGCTGCTTGGTCATGGATGTCCTGTTGGTTGACCGCTTGGAGTATTGGTTATTAGTTTAAGAACGAGTTCGCAAGCTGGAAGCATACGCCACTTATTGGGATCAGTTATATGTCGGAACAGGTGATTCGTCAGGGTGATGGGAAGCCGCGTATTGGGATATTAGGTGGCTCTTTCGATCCCATTCACATTGGTCACTTGTTAGTGGCTGAATACGCTCGCGAGCAACTGCAACTGAGTGAAGTCCGCTTTATTCCCGCCGCAATTTCGCCACTGAAGCAGGATAATCAGCCCACAGAGGCCAAGCACCGCGTTGAAATGATTCGACTGGCGATTGGCGGAAACGCTCATTTTAAGCTCGACCAGCGCGAACTGCGGCGGGAGGGGCCATCGTACACGGTCGATACATTGGCGGATCTAAAATCCGAATTCCCGGAGAGTGAATTGGTTTTCATTATGGGCGCCGATTCGCTCGCCGATTTGCAAGCATGGCGCGAACCGGAGCGGATTTGCCAGTTGGCTTATTTAGCGATCGCGGCTCGCGGTGGGCAACCGGCACCGGATGTGGAGCAACTCCGGCGCTATCTTCCCCAAGATCAGGTTGCTGGCGCGGCCGATCACATTCTAAGTCTGCCGCAGCTAGAAATAAGTAGCACCGACCTCCGGCAGCGTATTCGATCTGGGAAGAGCATTCGCTACCAAGTTTCCGCTGCCGTCGAGGCCTATATCGCTGCGGCCAAGTTATACGCCGCGCTAAGTAATTAGCAGCGGTGACTATTCGCGTTCGTTAGGAGGCAGAACACAGCCGAGTTCGTATAGGATTTTTAGCCCAAGATCACGATCGGCTTGAGCGTTTAGAGTTGGTAACTTCGAGCGATCTATCAGGGCACGAGCCATTTCGTAACGAGCTCCCGAGAATTCAGCCTTGGTAATCGCCTTGGTGAAGAGCGACTTGGCCTTTTGCATTTTACCGGTAGCAGCTGCGTAACGACCTCGAACACGCGTGCAGTGAGGACGTAGGCTAGGAAATATCAGACCGATCAAGACTACAAAGTTCGCATAAAAACTTGCGGCCCTGAGATCTCTTTTCGGAATTGCTCCACGTCCCTTCGACCAGCGATCTTGTAGCAAGGCTTCCAATAGTAGCGGGAAACTATCGGCCGCGATTTCCACGAGGACACAGCTGATAAATTCTTTTACAGCCTTCCTGCCGGTATCCGCGGCTTCTTGGTACTGCGATGCATTGAGTTGAACTCGTGCAAGTTCTTGCATGCACACATGATGAGACGACCCTTCAAGGACGGGTTCCGCTTCCGTAGCTAATCGAAGCGCTTCGCTGTACTCACCCTTCCTCGCAAGTCCATCAGCCAGCCCATACTTGCCCCACGCATCAATGACTGTGTCTTGTGTATGACTAGCGCTGGCACGTTCCGCCGTAGCGGTTTCAATTATCTTGCTCACATCACCGACTGCAGAGTTCGTGTGCCTAAGCCAATGGAGCGCCAACGAGTACTGCCAATCTCTCGACTGTCGAAATAGTCCCAACGAAGCAGTTAACAACTCTTCTGCGCGAGATAAATTGCCAGCGAACAGATGGTATGAACCTAAGTTCTGGGCGACTGCGGCTTGCCACCATTCAGTCGGCTCAGCCACGATTTGTTGCTCAGCCCAGATGCGAAACCGCTTTCCCTTCCAAGCCATTCCTCCCATCGAATTAAAGTACGCATAAGTCGAGAAGGCCATCGCGCGGGTTGGAGTATCGGGTACATACTTTTGAACAACGGCGTTTCTGGTCACTGCATAAAATGCTGCGGTCCCGTTTTTGTTTGCAATCGTAGTACTGTAGACATGATAAAGCTTCGCGATCAATCGCTTCTCGTCCAAGGTGCGCGATCTAATTTGGAAGTATAAGTACTTTGGGAAAAACAGAAACTGGAGGTCACTAACCATAATCCCAAACAGCTTTCCAATTAAAGTTCTCGGTTGAGTTTCGCCGAGTTCTGCAAGGGCGGTGGCTAGTGCTTTCTGGGCTGCTGGAATGTTGCCGACTTTCAAGTGAACATCGCCCAAGCCCGCCATACACTCCGCGCGTTCAATGGGTTCTCGTGTCAGCCCAATCGCATTCTGATAGTGGACAATACTCGCCGCAACTTCTCGGGTGCGCGCGTGCGCGGATGCGAGCAGAAATTGCAGTTCATAAGCCTCAGTCGGCGATTGTTCAACCTGAAGTTTGTCCGCTTTTTGTAGGAAGCCTGCTGCATCATCGAATGCGTAAGCCTTGAGGGCACGATTTCCGGCCTCTGTGGAATACGAGAGTGCCCGACTAGCTAAGTCAGCATCTTTCCACTCTTCACCTCCGCAGCCTTCGTAATAGTGATAAGCCAAATCGTACACTCGCGGATTATTGGAATTGGCTATTTCGTTCTGTGAGGATCTTTCGATTGTTCGTGCAATCGCAACATGCAACTCACTACGAGCCGCTTTGCTCAGATCTCGCAAGACCGTTTCACGCACCCGATCATGATAAGTGTCTAAGATAAGCGACTGCTCGTCACCAACCAATCGTAAAAGTCGTTCGCTGCGCATTCGATTAATCGTCGCTAGAGAGACGGTCGCTTGCCCTGCACTCCCTGCCGCTTCGTCCGCGATTAGAGCTTGCCCCGAAACACAAACGACATTAAGTAAACGCCGCGCATCATTCGGAAGTTTATCCAGCTTTCTATCAATGACGTCCTTCAAGTGAATTGGTTGTTCGCCAAGGCTGGTGGGATCGTAGCAGCTTGCCAATTCCGAAAGCAAGAATGGGTTCCTATTTGTCTCTTCAGCGATCTCCGCTGCTCGACGTCGCACTTGCTCATTATCCACTCCGACAGTTGCGACTACCAAATCAATGCATTGCTCGAGCGAAAGTGGTTTGAGTTGAACTTCATGCTTCGAAAAGCCACAGCGATTTGCGTCTATGCGGCTCTTCCAAACTTGAAGAAACGGACTTCCTTCAGCTTCATCGCTGCGATAGGTGGCGAACATTAATAACGGAGGTGGATTGGGATGTTCCAAAACATCGAGAAGAAGTTCCGCGCTATCTCGATCCCCCCATTGCAAATCGTCTATAAAACAAACAACTTTTTTGATTCGAGTAAGCTGAAATAGCAACTCACGCAAAGCCCCGGCAGCCGTCTTGCGAACTTGTTCCGGTTCATAGTTGTCAAGTCGCACACCGCCCAAGGCCGCAATCGAGCCGACTCGTTGCAAGACGGGAAACAACTGGGCGAGTACCGCAACGTCGGGAGTCAGGAACTTCTTAACGGTTTGAGCGGGTAGGGTCAGTAACCGACCGCATAAAGCGTCGATCAAATTGTCTACCGCTTTGAAAGGAACAGACTCGCGATCATAGCAACGTCCGGCGAGCACATAGCAATTTTCGTCTTTCCACATAGGCTTCAAAAAGTGATCGGCTAAGTAAGTTTTGCCCTCACCCGACCGTGCGCTAATCATGACCAATTGGAAAGACGGCTTCTTAAGATAGTCTGTGACAACCTCGCTGACTTGTTGCAGTTCTTCCTCTCGCCCCGCCAAACCGACCGAAGTTGAACGTTCGCTATCGCCGGCATTGCGTACGGTCGCAGTTCGGACATCATCCAGTCCAACTACTGCTGCAATGTCTGCAAAGCCTGGACGATCGCTTGGTTCCAAAGCCAGAAGACGCTCGCAGAGCTCAACTAGATCGGGGCAAACGACTCTACTTAGACGAGTAAACAAATCGCGCTGCTTGGCATGGAAAATGTCCGTCAGCGATCCCGTAAATGGCAAACAACCACCTATCGCTTCGTACAGGATGACGCCCAGTGCGTACCAGTCGACCGAGGGCGAGGCGGAGTGCAGTTCAAACTGCTCCGGTGCCATATAGGGTGGAGTACCAGCAATTGCAATCTCGTCTTGGGATTTCGAAACGCGATCTAAATCAGCGACAAGTCCAAAGTCCAGTATTAAGACTCGACCGTCTTTATCAACCATCACGTTCGATGGCTTGAGGTCCCGATGTACGATACTGTGTTTGTGAAGAACATGGATACCTCGAACCAATTGGGGAAGGACTTCCCGCAGGCGATTCTGATTTAATTTGCCTTGCGAGCGAACATGTTCGATAAGATTGGAACCTTCAACGAGGTCCATGGTAAAAAACCATTGGCCAGCGTCGGCTTGCAAATTATGCAAACCGATTAAATTGGGATGATTAATATCTGTTAGTGTTCGAAACTCCAACTTAAATCGGTGCAGTTCACCAGCCGAAGTCCCCGGAAGTGTTTTCAGGGCAACTCGTGTTCCAAGTTTTGCGTGACGGGCAATAAAGACAACTCCCATCCCGCCTCGGCCGAGTTCGGACTCGAGAATGTAATCTCCCAATCGAAATCCGCTCGGAAGCGTTTGCTTTCTGGGTTTGTGTTCCACCGGCGCGGAGAATGAAACCGTTCTTGCAGCAAGAGTATCTTGGAGGATGGTCGATGCAAGAAGTTCTTCCTGAATAATCGACGCGCGATCCTCAAGATCTAGCAAATAATCTTGCGTCGGAGAATTGTCTCCCAGCATCTTGCGCCGGGCCAAGTCAATTGACAACAAGTTGCGCAGTAAAGTGGCTTGCTGAGGCGGCGCGACCTCATTCAATAAACTCCGAATCCGCTTCGAAGAGCCCAGATTCCACGATTCAGCGAACTCATTGCACATACGGCTTATTTGCAACAGTGACACGCTCAAGGGCGATCCCGTCGCTTGATTCCTAACAGCCATTCAGTCATCCATCTCTTACGGTAAGGAAACGACTTCGCCGTCTGCAACGGATGACAAAAAACGGAAAGTTGTCATGTCGATAGTGTCACTCAAAAATTGAACGCTGCCATCACAGAATCCAAAATTTGCTCCGCCAACGTGGAAGCTTCTAAAATTCGATGTGTGATGCGGACCACCTTGCCAACTTGGTGTTCGATTGAATTTTCCATTGCCGGTCACGTTAAAAAGCGAATCTGTGGCCGGGTTTTTGTTGAGTCGCTCGACAGTGCTGACGAAGGCTCCGGCATATCTGAAGCCGGGATTGTAGAACGCCGGTAAGTTGACGCCGCCAACTAACCAGCCAAAGACGGCAGTAGACTCACCCGCAGGCGGGTTGTTGGGTGTGCTGCAGCCGATGCCCTCGCACATTTTGAATCCCGACGCGGCCTCGCCAACGGCGAACGAGTTACTTGTTCCATCAGTCATGACCGCAAGTTTCATCCAGGAATGCGGTGCGAATACGCCGACATGCTTTGCAACGCCCCGCCCTTGAAAGCCTGACTGAAAACCGATTCCATCATCATAGCCTACGCTCAGCCCATAGGAGCATGATGCATAAGTATCACCCGAGGGTGCACCTGCTGCGCCGATAAAAGGATATTTGTGCAGTGGTTCAACCGTATCAGATGGACATAAATACGATGGCTCAACCACACGCACTGCTTGCTGCGATTGTAAGTACCAAGGTGCTTCTGGATTGATCAATCTGAATGCGTTGCTTTGCTCAAGGAACGGAAGGATGGCAACAAACGCTGAGCCAACAGAATCGATGTCTCCGCCACCGCGCGACCAGACCAATCCGGCTGGAAACTTGCCCGATGTTCCTTCGTAGTTGTGCATCGCCAGCATCGCTTGCTTCACATTGTTGCTGCACTGCATTCTTCGAGCTGCCTCACGCGCCGCTTGAACGGCTGGAAGTAGCAAACCCACGAGAATGCCAATGATTGCAATCACAACCAATAGTTCAACCAGTGTGAAGGCTGCTTTCGCGTTGGGTTTAGTCCAGTAAATTTCTGACTTGCTATATTCTGACTTGCTATATGCTGCTGTATTCATGGCTTACCCAAGATTCCTCTTAAGCCGCGCTCAGAAAAGTCGCTGAGCTACGAACTGGACCAGTTACCTGCCCCAGATGAATGGTTAAGACCTAGAACGGAACTATCTGCAGAGACCGTCGTGGCGTTGAGCAATCAATCGCCCAGCAAAAAATCTTGCTCGCTGGAACCAGACGGAAAGCGCGACGATGTTTTTCAATAAATTTGACATTTTGGGAAAAAAATCCGAAGGGAGCATACTTCTTGAGCACTTGGATCTATTATGATGTTATCCAAAATCGGAGGCAGATAGTTTGAAAAATCGCGAACAATCATCTTTGCAAATCTCGCGAGTGCGACAAGGAAACCAATCGGATCTAGGCGCGCTGCTCGATTCTTTTCGGCCACTGATGTTGCAATTGGCGCAGCAGCCTATTGGCTTGAAGCTGCAAGTTCGTATTTCTGGTTCCGATCTCGTTCAAGAAACTCTGCTTTCGGCAAGCCAGAACTTAGAATCGTTCCGAGGAGACAGCATCCAAGAACTGCGTCAATGGTTACGCTACACTGAACAACTCGGCTTCGAAGAGATTGCCAAGCGAGTTAATTTGCCGTTGTCCAACGTCTGGCGACGGTGGTCACGTGCCATTGCGTATTTGCGAAAACACCTGGATCAATGAGCGCTCCGCTATTCCCTGAACATCGCGATGATGAAAAGCATCCGTCGCAAGACTTGGAACATCTGGCCGTACAAGAGGACAGTGAACTGGAGGAAAGCACGGCGATTGAGGACAGCGAACTGAAATCCTTGCTCCGCTTCGAACAAACGATCTTCAGCGGAATCGATTCTGAAGACCGTTCAAATATTATGGATGTAGATCCGTCTATCGCTAGGACCATTCGCCTGCTGCATGAGACGTTCGGGCCGCAGCATCTTTCGGATTTACCTAATGATCCAGTTAAGTTTGCAGATAGTAAGGAATGGCAGCTACCGGATCCATTTGGCCGTTTCCAAGTTCTCTCAAAGCTGGGCTGTGGATCGTTCGGTGCCGTTTGGAAAGCCTACGACCCGCTGCTCAAGCGTTTGGTAGCAATCAAGGTCTTGCATCCCGAACTGCGGAGTATCCCTGAACTCAATCAACGCTTCGTTAAGGAAGCGCATGCTGTTGCTCGCCTGAATCATCCGAGCATTGTACGCATCCACGAAGCCGGAATGATCGAATCGATCAGTTACATTGCAGCCGAGTATGTCGATGGTCAAAAGTTAACATCCAGCGAATCCCAGTCGAAGCCAGGTCACTTAGAAAATGTAGCACGAATCATTGCACAGTTAGCAGATGCCATAGAGCATTCGCATACCCATGGCGTACTCCATCGGGATATCAAGCCGGACAACATCCTGCTAGAGGTAACGACCGGTGTCGACGGAGTTCAATCTACCACTGCTAGGCTAACGGATTTTGGGCTCGCAAGAATTCAGGACCAAACCACGCACGAAAGTACTGCTGGCTTGCTTGTGGGAACTATCGACTACATGGCGCCGGAACAACTGATGGGGCAAACGACGGATCTAGGTCCCCAAGCCGACGTCTATTCGCTCGGTGTTGTTCTGTATCAGTTGCTGACCGGCGAACTACCACGAAAACCTGAAGGGAATGTCTATCTAGCCATCGAACAAAGCCGCTCTATTCGTACACCACGCGACCTACGCCGCAACGTTCCTAGCGATCTGGGTGCCATCTGCATGCGTTGTTTGGAACGTGAACCAGCTAATCGCTTTAAGTCTGCACGTGAGTTGCACGCGGATTTGCAGAGATATTTGGACGGCAGACCCACACTTACCCGCCCACTAAATATCGCTGAACGAACTTGGCGATGGTCACGAAATCACCGTAGCTTGGCCACGGCACTAGTCGTCATCTTAGCCTGTGTTGGATTGACGATATCGATTGCGTTCCGATCGGCATATCAGTTAGTTCGTCACAATGAGGAACTGTCTCGAGCGTGGATGATCGGTAACCGTGCCAAGCTCGATGCACTCAAGCACCAAGAACAGTATCGAAAATTGTCTTGGATCTCTGGAATTCAAGGAGTCTGTGCGCTGAATGAGCAATCGAAGCTGCTCGCCGCTAGTCAATCGCTATCTAAGCTTGTCGATTCCCATCCAGATGCTACCTCTCGACTTGAGTGGAAAATGTTGAGGGCTGAGTTAGACAGTCAATTTGATGTACTGTTGGAAGTCGGCTACCCGTTGAGAGAAGTGGTTGCCATACCCAACTCTACGCTCATAGCGCTGGCTGGCGATTCACCGCAAGTGACTTTTCTCGACTTGAAC
>JANNNN010001092.1:0-1943 GCA_031398555.1 Planctomycetia bacterium
CATCAACAACGAGAATGCGGCGGCCGGTCGTCGTCGTCGGTGCATCCAAGGTTGGCTCTGGCGGCGATTCGGGCACCGCCACGACCGGCAGACGCACAACGAACACACTCCCGTGACCGAGACCGGCACTCGAGACTTCCACGGTGCCGTCCTGCATTTCCACCAGGCTTTTCACCAGGGTGAGACCAATGCCCAATCCGCTCGCCGAACGCTCTAACGAAGTATCAACCTGGGTGAACATTTCGAAGATGCGGGGTAGCTGATCGGCCGCAATACCGAGGCCTGTGTCCCGCACTCTGATGACCGCCTGCCCGCCCTCTTGCTCCACCGTAAGCGTAATGTGACCGCCCTTGTCGGTAAACTTGCAGGCGTTGTTGAGCAGGTTGCCCAACACCTGGATCAGTCGGGCCGGGTCAGCGTTCAGGTAAATCGGATTCGGCGGCAGCGTAATGGTCAATTCGTGGCCCATGCTAACGTATGTGGGACGGGCCGCTTCAACAGCTTGGTGGATGCACGATATCAGTTCAGTCCGCCCGCGGCGGAGTTGAATCTTGCCCTTACTGAGGCGGCTCAAGTCGAGGAGATCATCCACAAGTCGGACCATTTGGCCGACCTGACGTTCGATTATCTCCGACGTTGCTCGAACGTCTTCCCCGCCGGCTTCCGGAAGTTGCAGTACCCGGGCGGCGTTTTGGATCGGAGCAAGGGGGTTCCGAAGCTCGTGGGCGAGCATCGCCAGGAACTCGTCCTTGCGGCGGTCGGCCTCAGCCAATTCGTCCACTCGCTCCCGTATTGCAGAAACGTCTTCCACAGCGAGTAGGATCAACTCAGGGTGTTTCGAGTCTGGGGGAAATGGCCGGGCGTTGAGGAGCATGGTCTTGCGACCGAGCGCCGGGAACAAATGCTCGACCTCGTAGTCGTGTACGGACTTATTGTGGGAGAGGACTTGATCAAGTAAGGTTCGCAAGGCGGGAATGTCCCACTGGCCGTTGCCTAATTGATACACAAATTCGTTTTCAGTCTCGTTCTTCGAGACATGAAACGAGTCGTAAAAGGAGCGGTTCGCCGATTTCACCCGAAGGTCGCCGTCGAGTACCAAGAATGGCTCCCGCAGGGTGGCTATTATGTCGTCGGCGTAGACGAGGGCCTTCGCCAACGCCTGCTCCGATTCCCGTCGATTTGTGATGTCGCGGACATTGCACTGGATTACGGCTTGTTCGAATTCTCCGTGCAAGTTGCTTACTAACTCGACGTTGATCGGCCGCCCCGCTTTGGTTTCCAGTTGCAAGTCATCGTAGTGGAGAAACCGCTTCTCCTGAATTTCGCGCATCGCCGCCTCGCTCGCTTCCAAGTTCTCGAACAGCCCAACCTGCCATAGTTCTTTGCCCCTGAACTCGTCCTGCGAATAACCTAGCATGTCAGCGATGGCCGGATTGGAGTCTGTAATGGTGGTGGCGTAAGCGTCAAGGATAAGGATGCCGTCTTTAGCCTCCTCAAACAGCCGTCGATAGCGAACCTCGGATGCCTTTAAATCACTTTCCCCGAGCTTTCGCGTCGTGATGTCTTCGATGGCGAGCAGGATCGACGGGGCTGGGCCGCTCCCCTGGACGAGTTGGCGGGCGTTGAGCAGCATCGTCTTTTTGCCGATGGTCTCGAACGAGTGCTCCACCTCGAAATTTTCGACCATGCTGGCCTGGGGCAAAATTTCCTCCAGGAGCCGACGCAGCTCGGGGATATTCCACTGGCCGTTGCCGAGGTCATATAGCGGACGGCCAATCGTTTCCTCTGGCACGACGCGGTAGGTCTGAAAAAACGAGTTGCTCGCGGACCGCACCGTCGTGCGTCGCGCATTGCCGGCAACGCTGCGCGACGATCTGGCAACGCTGGAGCGCCATCCGGTGCTCGATGGGCTGCATCCAGGATTGCGCACGCGGCTCGAAGCG
>JANNNN010000367.1:0-3974 GCA_031398555.1 Planctomycetia bacterium
GCGAATTTTCAACTATGCTTCCAGCCAAACGGAAGCAAACCGGAATTCCATCCTAATCCGACTTCAGTAATCGCAATCCACTAACCGCCAGCCACCCCAGCCAAACCGCAAAACTGGCTCAGTTCCTGACCGGACTCGACAACCGAAAGTGTGAAACGCATTCTCGATCGCTGTGATAAACCACTCCGTAGTCTGTCGCAACACGACTTCGCTGTACGCTTTGCGGCTATGGCTAAGCACCACCCGCAGTACATGCGTACGCCGCTTTTTGCCATCACTGTCGATGATCGGCGCACCGGTTCCAAAGTCAATTTGCGCCTCTTCACCAGGGGCGGTTTCCATTCTCCTAAAGGGTATTTGTGTTCGTGTATGCAGATGCTTTACATATGGGTTCACGCTCCAATAACTACCCCTGAAACCATGGTCGACGACTAAGTCCTGGTAGATCCGCTGTGCCGTCAATCGCTGTTCCAAACCAGCCAAGATTGCGTCATGGTACGCCACGCAACCGCTTCGCGCCGACACAGTTGGTGTAACCGGCTGCTCAATTCCCGCTGCTTCCATCACCGCCTGAGCCGTAGGCGCGCTGGCCCCTTTTGAATCGTCCGCCACGCAGTCTGGAGCCGTTGCCGCTTCACCCGTTGGCGCGGTCCCTTTTGAGTTTAAGGACTCCAAATGCCGTTTTACCGATTTCCGATCGATTGCGAGCGTCTGGGCGATCTTGCGTTGCGACCAGCCTAATTCGTGTAAGTGCTGTATAGAATGTGCTTTATCCACTGCCAAGTGATTGGACATAACCGACCTTTGGTGCGAGCTCTAGTTTCCAAAAGCTCATCATCAGGCCAATCCTCTCCACCTCCATATAGGTGGAGGCTTTTCAAGCGCCAATCACTGGTCCCTTTTGAGCGCCAACTGACAACCAGGTCTTGATAGATTCTTTGAGCCGTCAGCCCTTGCTCAATCTTGGCAATGATCTGGTCGCGGTAACGAGCACATTCGCTACGTGACTGAACTGATTCCAAGCTACATGTTCGACAAACGACTCCGTCGGATTGAACTGAAACAGCCATCCTAACGCTTTGATTTCGTCTAACACTCTAGAACTTTGACAGATCGTACCTGAAACTCGGTGACGCGCGTGATTGTCTACGCCGAGGATCTAAAGATAACCGAATCATCAAAGAGCAGATCATCGCCGAGCATCGTTTCGAAGCTAGACCGAGCAAGTCAGCAAGAAATACCATGCCTCTGGGTCAACCGTAAGAGAATCGTGTTGAGAACTCGAACAGTGTATCCAGAACCTGTCGGAGTTTAGCACCGTTATTGATGCCTACCTAATATTCTTCCGCAACCTACTAATCGAATGGAATGCGAGAAGCAAACGCAGGTGGCCAATCGAAAACACCAGCGACTTGGTAATGGAGAAAATGGAAAATGGAACGGCTGCTACTAATGTGAAAATGAACAAGTTCGTACAACTATCGCCGTGCTCGTTTCTTTTCGGTAGGGTAGGGCGGAAACTCTGGTTCGATGATTTCGGTTTTTGATGGATCTTCAAAAACTGCGTCTGGCACTTTCTCATCCAACAACCATCGGATTCTATTCAATACTTCAATGTGCTCATCCTCAAGAACCCCTAGGTGCGTAATTTCAATCTTTATAGGCAAATAGAGTTTTGGCTCCTTTTCCGTTTTGAACTCTTGCCAGGTTATCGTCGCCTTCTCATAGGTTTTACTTTGGGTTTTCGCAAATTCTTTGGGATCCCAGTCCTTAGGATAATAATTCCATTGAACTGATATCGGCAAATTAGTTGACTTATCGAAAAGAATCGTCGCAGTTGAGCACGGCGATTTCTGAGGGAAAGGATTACCCCACACCGCCTGGAATCCTGCCTTCAAATCGTTTCCGCTAACGCAAACACGTTTTGCAGTAAAAACGTCGATCCACTTCTCATCCAACTTGCCCGACTTACTTGATCCATATGTTCCGATGCACCAATTAAACGGGTCTGTTGTACAATAACCCGTGAACGGGACATTCGGAACTATCTGCCAAGGTTTTGCATTTGCTCTGTACAAGCATAAACCAGGCTTCTTATGAACCCTGATTTCCATATCTATAGATGACGTTCTGTCCTGGTCACGGTCGTAGTGGCTTTGATGTAAGTAGTGCTGAGCGGTCGCGCTCTTCTCTTTGGAGTAAGCGGAAAACTCACGAGTGAACGCAAGCCCCGCCTCAAGCTCATCCAATTTCGTTAGGTTATGCACTTCTCTTTCTTGAAGTGCAGCCCACCTGTCTGGAACGTGAGCCCGACGCGCCATCAGCTCAATTAGGAGATCTTCTCCTTTTTCGATCTGCCTGGCTTTAATCTCTTCTCGAATCTGGCCACAACACCTGCTGGAAACTATGACTCCGCACAGTGCAAAACAAACCGCTACTCGTGACGCGTTCATACTATTCCTCTAATAGTCTGGGCATTCGTCTGAACTACTATAGAGCTCTGCGCTACCTGGTCTTCGATCTTGCTCAATTCACTATCCAGCAAGGGTCGGTGGTTATGTAGGTCTGGTAAAAAAAGAACTTGACAGCTTTTTGAGTCTCGGAACCTGTCACCAAGCACAACATGTCGTCTGTAGCTTCATCCCACTGGCATTTACATGTTCGCGTTGCTACACATTGCACAATGCCAAGACGTCCCCAATGCCCTTCACCTTCTTCAACGACAGCTGACTTCTTCCACTTTGTGTTCCATGCGGGCAACGACCTGGACTCTTCACTAGGATCAAAGATACTACACGAGAATCGGTTTATCGAAGAATCCCATGCGCAAACATTACCACTGCAGAACGTATCTCCAGGGTCCGCGCCAAATTGATCCTGGCAACTCGTGTCTACGCTATCAACAATGCACAGCAGCGGACTCGGCTGTCCGTAGACTGAAACACTAGAGACAATTGTGAAAACCGAAAAAGCGAACACTCTAAGTAAGACCATTTTTCACCTCAACAAGCGTTAGTGGAACTACAATCTACAATTAATTGATACAGGACACTTTTTGTTTCCCGATCTTCTTTGAAAGAACGTAAGATTAACGGTCAACAGAAGAGGGGCCACGTGGAAACCGTAAATAGTAAATTAGGTATTGGCAACAATTCAGAACACGGTGAAGGGCACTGCGAAACGTAAATCGCCCGAAACAAATTCAACTTCTGCTTTGCTTCCAGCGGGAACATCAATTTTATCCGTGGAAATCTCCGCAAATCGCAACATTTCATTAACTCGACGGTAAGTAACTTTGCACGCCAACTCAGTGGTCTCGCCATTTTCCACTATTCGCCCTGCTAAATCATGCGTGCCTTCCTCGGGCATATCTATCATTTGTAATAAGATTCTGCCGCTCATTTTTCCATCTTCTCTTGGGTGGAACACAAGGATTTGGGGACGCGAAGATGGTTTGGATGCTGCAGGAAACTTGATCTCTGTAGAATACAGCTTGTCCCAATCGTTCGCAAAGACGTCGAGTTCTATTGCAAAGTCGTCAGAGGATTCCGGAATGTTTAATTCTAGAATAAGCCGACCGTTAGTCTGATCGTCAGGAACAAACTTTGAGTCGACTAAATATCAATGACGTTTAACCTTAAAAATCAATTCACTCGTAATAAAACCTGGAAGGCTGAGTTTTATTGGCGATTCAATAGTTACTCTGCCCACTGCGGAAATCGGAAAGATTTGCTTAGGCATGGAAATAAAGGATTTCGACTTGCCTTTAAGGATAAATTTTAATTTACAACCAGCCTCCTTATCCAATACGGTGATTGACTTGCCGAAATCACCCACTTCCTTCGGCACCTTCAAGAGAAGCCTAATTGCTAAAACCTCATCGTTTTCGAGATTGAAATTCGCGGGAACGCCTGCAAGACAGCCGCATGAGGTAACCACTTGTTCGAATGAAACTGGTGTGCCAAGTTGATTCT
>JANNNN010001158.1:0-3333 GCA_031398555.1 Planctomycetia bacterium
GTCCATGCGCCAAAAAAAGTACCTTTACAAAGGTGTGTTGATCGCACGCGCTTCCGAGTTGCCGTCCCCCGTTCCCCCGAACCACTTTTTACGAGTTTTTGGTCAGTCGGATCGCGAACTGATCTCCGCCTCATCGACGACAGGTTCGGTTCCTCAAGTTTTATTCATGTTCAACGGCCCAATCACTCATATGCTGTTGGAAAAAGACTCAACGATTTATGGCAATATTGCTAAACGTGACGATGTGGTTAACGGTGTGAAAGCTATGTTCATGACAATTCTTAACCGCGTGCCAACCATCGAAGAATCTCAGATCGCAGTAGAAGAAGTCAAACGCTCTGGCGTCGCCGGTTATGGCAACGTCGTATGGTCACTAGTCAATACACGTGAGTTTTTGTTTGTGCAGTAACCGTAGCCTAGGCTTCCAGCCTGGGTCCATGGTCGCTCTTACACCCTCCTTACAAACATCAGCCAAAACTAAGACAGAAACACGCATGTACGAACTTGCCACAACACTCGACCCAATTGAGCGCCGTGCCTTTATAGAGCGAGCCGCAAAAGGACTGCTCGGCGTCAGCCTTTTCCCGGTACTAGACCGAGCCGTTGCTGCTGCACCAGTCACGCCAAATTCCCTTGGTGGCCGAGCCAAACGGCTGATCTACCTGTTCATGAACGGCGGGATGACTCATCTCGACACCTTCGACCTCAAACCAGGCCATGCCAGTCAAGGTGAAACTCGCGGCATACCAACCAACGTTCCTGGTCTGCAGATCGGCCAGTTCTTGCCGATTATCGCCAGTCAGTTCGATCGCTTGGCCGTTATCCGCTCGATGTCCACCCAGACCGCTGACCATGAGGACGGCGAGTACCTGATGCGGACCAGCTATGAAGAGATCGCAACGGAGCGGCACCCATCGATCGGTCCTTGGATCCAGCGTTTTCATGGCCGTCAAAGTAAATCACTTCCAGATACCGTATTGATCGGAGCACCCGCTCGTCACCCAGCCGCTGGGTTTCTCGATCCAACCTACAGCCCCCTTCCGATCGCAGACGCCAATCGTGGCTTAGAGAACACGACTGCGCCGGAGTACCTGACTCTTGAATCGTTTGAAAAACGCGTTGACTTGATCAGCAAGTTCGATCGCAAGTTTCAAGAAAAATTCAAGAGCCGCGAAATCAAGTCTTATAGTGATTTTTATGCCGAAGCGACCAGTTTACTCTCAAGCGGTGAACTTAAAGCCTTTGACCTTAACCAAGAGAAAAATGAAGACCGCGATCGATATGGTCGCGATCCGTTCGGCCAAGGTTGCTTGCTGGCTCGTCGCTTGATCGAAAGCAACGTTCGCTGCGTCGAAGTTTCATGTGGTGGCTGGGACATGCACAACAGCATCTATGGACCTGGCGCCATGCCTGGACGTGGCGGAGTTCTTGATCGCGGTCTTGGTAATTTAATCAAGGACCTCGCCGCCTCAGGTCTGCTCGACGAAACGCTGGTGGTCTTAGCCACCGAATTCGGGAGATCCCCTGAGCTGAACTACAATGCTGGGCGCGACCATCATCCCGCCGCATTCTCGGTCGCTTTAGCTGGCGGCGGTATCCAAGGTGGCCAGTTCTATGGTGCGTCCGATGCCGCCGGACACTCTGTCGACAAGGACGGAGTCTCCCCAGCGGACTTTAACGCAACAATCGCCACGGCCCTTGGACTGCCCCTCGACCAAGAGATCATTTCGTCTACGGGGCGCCCTTTCAAAGTCGCCCACGATGGCAAGCCCATTGAAAAACTGTTCGCATAGCGTTCTGAGCGCGGGGCGCTTACGAAAACAAATCCATTCAGACTGTTTCGCAGCGCTTGACTTGTGGTGGATGGCAGGTATCGGTTGAAGAATTTTACCCCAAGAGAATCGAAGACCGCAAAACCGGAGCATGGAGCGGGGCAGTCACGTACAAATCATTGCACTTCCGCTGAGCTGACTGCCAACATGGCGACCGAAAGGTTGAATAAGGCTCGGGAAATGCTCGCAAAATTCAATTCCGCGAAACACTCTACTCCCGCGATTGCGATTCTCTTGTCTGCTTCTGGCAACTCTTCGTCACTATCAGCTTGAACCAAAATTAGTCGCGATGGAGACGACTGGTGATCCAGAACAACAAGTTCCTTCATGGACTTTATTTGACGAAGTTCCGGAAGAAATCCTGCCAAGCGAACGTCCGTCCCAAATTTGTCTTGGAAAATCTCAACATTGAACTTCTCGGCCGTGTCAGTTTTGAGATGACGGACAATCAAAGAGCAGCTCGCACAGTCTTGCCCGCCGACCCCTTTGATCGCACTGTAGAGAACTTGCCGTATTGCCCCATCCGCTTCGCTATCCGTTTCCGACGTTATTACGTAATCACGACTTGGATGGTCCGTAGCAAGCTGCAGCGTAATTTGGCGAAGAGCCTGTAAGATCTCTTGTTCCGTCATTTCTCATTAATTCCATCGGTGAGAGGCTATTTTATAACTAGATTGTACACGTCGCAAGATCATGCGACTACCGCTTGCACAGAACGTAGTCGTTTCCATCCGATCAGCGGACGCCCAAAGAAAGATCTCCCCGTTTTTTACATCTGGGAAAACTAGAATTACCAGTTAAATAGAACTAGAAGTGAAAAGTAGTTAGCTCAAAAAGTCAGGGCACGAATTGTTACTTGACCTCAAGCATTCGCTCCAACGCGATCATCGAGTACTTTGCGATTTCAGGTTCAACGTTGATTTCGTTTACGACCGAACCAGCAATCAAGTTTTCGATACACCAAGCGAGATGCGCCAGATCGATTCGATACATTGTGGCGCACATGCAGACTACTGGCGATAGAAAATGAATGTCTTGTTCAGGGTGATCCTTCTTTAACCGATTGACTAAATGAAGCTCGGTGCCGATTGCCCATCTGGTACCTGGCTCTGCGGCTTCTACGGTCTTCATGATTTTGCTCGTCGAGCCCGAGATGTCCGCTAGGTCGTTGACCTCTTGGGGACATTCGGGATGTACGAGAATCTTTATTCCTGGGTAACGTTCACGAAACTGATGCACATGTTCAGCTCGAAACATCTGATGCACACTGCAGTGGCCTTTCCACAGCACAACTCGACTTGTACGAATAGCCTTCTCAGAATTGCCGCCGAGGTCATCTGCGTAGGGATCCCACACAGGCATTTCTGCATTGGTTATTCCCATCTTCAGCGAAGTGTTTCTGCCGAGATGCTGGTCAGGGAAGAAAAACACACGATTGCCACGTTTGAAAGCCCACTCGATGACCGCGGCTGCGTTGCAGCTCGTCCCGGCGTCGAGATCG
>JANNNN010001177.1:0-2826 GCA_031398555.1 Planctomycetia bacterium
TGCGCTGTTGCTGGGGAATGCCCGCCGCTTCGCTTGCACATCCGCCACGCAACCTTCGCGGTTCGCTGGCAGATTTAGAAGCCCTGATGGGCAATGCGGTTTTGCTGGAGAATACCCGCATTGCACCAGAGTGGAATTGCCCTGAGCCCTACGCGGCAGCCATGTGTGTTCCGATCGGGTCGCCCACGATGCCACACGGAACGCTATGGCTTTTCAGTGAACACATTCGCGACTTTTCCGACTCCGATATCGAAGCAGCGAAAGCCGCCACGGAAAAAATCCTCAGCGACATTGAACGGAGTGTGCTAGCCGAAGAGGTCCTTAAGACTCGCAAGTTGAATCGGCAGTTCGAAGACGCCAGTATCGTTCAAGCGTCCCGATTGCCTGATCGACAACCGCTGCACGAAGACTACGAGCTCGCCGGCTGGACTTATCAAGGGCAAGCACTCGGAGGCAATTTCCACACATGGAACATCAATCGACTCGGTCAAATCAACGCTGCCATGGGTGATGCCGCGACAATCGGCACAGCAGGCGCGCTAGTCGCGACAAGCCTCCAGACGATTGTCGAAACCTGCTGGAACTCGAATCACAAACCATCTCAAGTGATGCGTAAGGCCAACGAAATTCTGTGGGGAACGCAAGACGGCGATTGGCGAAGCTCGCTCTGCTATCTCCAGGTCCACCCTGAGTCGGGTTCAACGCAGTTGGCAATCGCTGGCGACATTTGCGCCTACATCATCGGCAGTCGCGGCTATCGCATGATCGCTGGAAACACGACGATGCTTGCTCTGCAACCCGATAGTACCTATCGCAACGAGCAATTGTACTTGGAAGCCGGCGACTTGCTAATGATCGCTTCCGCGGATGTGCTAGCGGGTTCAGCACGAGGCGGCCTATCGCAAGACATGCTATTCAAGACCATTCGCGAGCTGCACGATGATCCAGCTAGCGATATCGCTGACCATCTCGCTCGAATGCTTCCCACGCTCAGCACCGAACAGATGCACTCATTCGATCGAAGCCTGATGCTAATTCGTAAGAGGTTCTAAATCGTGGCGGAGTTCGGTCCTACGAAGTCATCACGATGTCTTTTATCACTTCACCAGCGACGTCAGTCAATCGAAAGTTGCGTCCGTTGTAGTTGTAGGTCAAGCGAGTGTGATCCATGCCGAGCAAATGCAAAATAGTTGCGTGAAGATCATTCAAATGAACCCGATTGACGGCCGCTTTGTAACCGACATCATCCGACTCGCCGTACGTAGTTCCACCTTTTGCTCCGCCGCCAGCCAACCAGGCACTAAAACAGTGCGGATTGTGATCGCGGCCGGGTTTTCCGCCAGTTTGCGCGATCGGCAAGCGTCCGAACTCGCCGCACCAAATCACCAGCGTTTCATCGAGCAAGCCGCGTTGCTCCAAGTCGGTTAACAAGGCCGCGACGGGTTTGTCAGTCTCATCTGCAAACTGCTGATGGTTGCCTTGGATGTCATTGTGGCCGTCCCAAGAACGTTGATTTTCCATGCCACCGGAATATATCTGGACAAAGCGGACTCCCTTCTCGACCAAGCGCCGCGCCATCAAGCACTGACGCGCGAAGTGATCGCACTTCGGATCATCGACACCGTACAAGTCAAGCGTCGATTTTGATTCAAGGGCGATGTCGAGTGTTTGAGGCGCAGAGGTTTGCATCCGATACGCCAATTCAAAGCTCTCGATCCGCGCCGCCAAATCCGCTTCGGCGACATGCTGCTCACGATGCACTTGATTCAATTGGTTCAGCAAGTCGAGTTGCCCACGCTGCGTGGCTGCCGTCATTTGTGCAGGTAACTTCAAATTATCGATCGGCTCGCCTGCCGGTCTTAGATGCGTTCCTTGGTAGACGCCGGGCAAAAACCCGGCGCTCCAATTCGCGGCATTTCCTTTGGGTAACCCGCGACCTTTCGGATCGCTCATCACAACAAAGCCAGGTAGATCACTGCTCTCACTTCCCAGTCCGTACGTGACCCACGATCCGACGCACGGGTAACCCATGCGCGCGATGCCTGTGTTCATTGCAAACAATGCCGGTGAGTGGTTGTTCGATTCAGTGAAACCGGAATGAATGAAAGCCATCTTGTCGACGTGTTCGCCGAGATTGGGGAAGATCGAAGAAACCATTTTGCCGCACTGGCCACGCGGAGTAAATATAAATGGAGACTTCATTAAATTACCAATCGAATTCTTAAAGAATCCGGTTGTGTCCGAAAACTCAGGCGCAAACTCACGCATCGTTTTGCCATCCCATTTGTCGAGTTGCGGTTTGTAGTCCCACGTATCGACTTGACTTGGACCCCCGTTAACAAAAATCCAAATCACATGCTTGGCGCGAGCTGAAAAGTGACTCGGCTGTGGCGCGAGTGGATTCAGTGACCGCGACCCAAGTGAATCAGCCGCTGAAGTACGAGCTCCGAGCATCCCTTCGTCGCCCAGGAGACTTGCCAGGCCCAACATGCCCAGGCCACATCCGGCTCGCTGCAACATCCATCTTCGATTCATCTTTATGCTCCAGTGTTGTCTTGGCGTCGGGCGCTGGTGGCTGGTTTGGTGAGAAACCGGGAGTATTTCGAGGACGACTTCTACTGCATCCGGTTTCTAACGAAACCAGCTACATGTTCTTACTAATGAAACCAGCGACGTGCTAATCTACGTACACAAACTCATTCATACTCATAATCGTTTGACATAAATCCGTGAGCGCTGAAAACTCCGCATCCGGTTCGTTAGCAGCTTTCCGCAGCGCAGTTTGTACACTAAGAAATTCAATTGCTAACTCTATCTCCGCGTCTT
>JANNNN010000055.1:0-5170 GCA_031398555.1 Planctomycetia bacterium
AACCCCAATCGGCATCCGGGGGCACCAACGACCGGCGAGGGCTTTTACAAAGATGCGTTTCATCGTTATACGGTTGAAGGAAATATGCAAGCTGTCGATGCAAAGCAATCTGGTACGAAAGTCGCATCGCATACAATTCACCTAATCCCAGCAGGCGAGAGCATATCGTTTTGTGCTCGAATGTGCAGCGAGAGTGAGTCGCCGGAAACTTGGTTTGGCACTGGGTTCAACGACATCTTTGCGGCGAGGAAGGTGGAGGCCGATGCCTTTTATGCACGAAGCATACCGCAGAATTTAACTGCTGAACAACAATTAGTATCAAGGCAAGCCTATGCGGGGCTGCTTTGGACAAAGCAGTTTTATCACTATGTCGTCGATGCTTGGTTGGCTGGCGATAGTGCGGGTCCATCGGTCACGGAGGCGCGCGAGTATGGTCGTAATCATGACTGGCGGCACTTGTTCAATCGCGACATTATCAGCATGCCAGACAAGTGGGAGTACCCGTGGTACGCTGCCTGGGATTTGGCGTTTCACATGTTGCCAATGGCCAGAATCGATCCAAGCTTTGCAAAAGAGCAACTGGTCCTGTTCTTGCGAGAGTGGTACATGCATCCTAACGGGGAACTGCCGGCATACGAGTGGGCGCTTTCCGATGTCAACCCGCCAGTACATGCTTGGGCATGCTGGAACACTTACTTGATGAGCGCGCCTGAAGGCAAGCGGGATCGCGAATTTCTTAAGCGAACGTTTCAGAAGTTGTTGATCAATTTCACTTGGTGGGTCAATCGAAAGGATTTGGAAGGCCATCATATTTTCAGTGGCGGCTTCTTGGGGCTTGATAATATCGGAGTCTTTGATCGCAGCAAGCCATTGCCTGGAGGTGGTTCACTAAATCAAGCGGACGCGACAGCTTGGATGGCGTTTTACTGCGGGCACATGTTGCGAATCGCGCTGGAACTGGCCGAAGACAGCGTGGCTTACGCAGATATGGCGAGTAAGTTCTTAGAGCATTACATGGCGATTGCGGATGCGACCAATTCACTGCACGGTACGGGTTTGTGGGACGAGAAAGATGGATTCTACTATGACCATTTGTTATCGGGCGGAAGTTCAACGGCGATCAAAGTGCGTTCACTTGTGGGATTGATTCCACTGTGCACACCGGTAGTGCTGGACGAACGAAAAATTGACCGGTTACCAGGATTCAAGAAACGTACGCAGTGGTATTTGAACAATCGGACGGACATGGCAAAGCAGATGAGCTATCTAAATCGCGTTTGTCCGGACGGCGATTATGGACTGCGGTTGTTAGCGCTGCCTAACTTGGAGCGACTGAAGCGCATGTTACATATCATGTTGGACGAGAACGAGTTTCTATCGCCCTACGGTATTCGTTCGTTGTCGGCAAAGCATCGCGAAGATCCGTTTGTAATGAACTGCAATGGCGAACACATGGAAGTGCGTTATGTTCCCGGTGAGAGCGACACGTACATGTTTGGTGGCAATAGCAACTGGCGGGGGCCGGTTTGGTTCCCTATCAACTATCTGTTGATCGAGTCGCTGCGGACCTATTACCAGTTCTACGGCGATACGCTGACCGTAGAATGTCCGACTGGGTCGGGGAGAATGTGTAATTTGTCGGAAGTTGCCGACGAAATCCAAAATCGGCTAATTCAACTTTTTATGACAAGTAAGGATGGTATTCGGCCCAGCCAAGCTGCAGATGCAAAGCTCGTGAACGATCCCGGTTGGCAGGATTTAGTGCTGTTTTACGAGTATTTTCATGGGGATGACGGTAGCGGACTAGGTGCGAGCCATCAGACCGGCTGGACGGCGCTCGTGGCGACTTTGCTGGAACAGCTAGCTTCGCCTAAAAGTTAATCCTTCGAGGCGGCCGGTTGCCGGTTGTCCGCCCGAGGCACAACGCGTACAAATTACGGCTAAGGAACATTTCCAAAAAAACCAAATGCTTAGTGAAGCAGACGCCCGCAGCCTCTGCCACAGGTTAACTAGAGGGATAGTACGATGCGTTGGGAAGGTCGGCGTGAAAGCGAAAATGTCAATGACCGTCGAGGTATGTCGCCCGCGATGGTTGGCGGCGGTGGCGGCATAATTTCGTTAGTTGTTTTGGCGATCGCGTTTTTCATGGGCGCCGATCCTAGACAACTTCTCCAGATGTTCGTTCAGCAGCAACAGCAAGCTGCGGTTGGACAGCGGGAACGATCGCCAGAGGAAGACCGTTCTGCAAAGTTCGTCGGAGTCGTTCTTGCGGACACAGAAGATGTTTGGAACGATCTGTTTCCAAAGCTGGTGGGCAAACCTTATCGTGAGCCTCAACTCGATTTATTTACCGACTCTACATCGTCGGCATGTGGACAAGCTTCGGCCGCGGTTGGGCCGTTCTACTGTCCAGGCGATCAGAAAGTTTACTTGGACCTTACGTTCTTCACTGAGATGCGAGAGAAGTTCAAAGCACCAGGTGATTTTGCGTGTGCCTACGTGGTAGCTCATGAAGTGGGACATCATGTTCAGAATTTATTGGGATTGTCAGATCAAGTGTCTGCTCAACAGGCTCGGCTTGGCGATGTCGAAGGTAAGCGTTTGAGCGTGCGACTTGAGCTGCAAGCAGACTTCCTTGCCGGCGTTTGGGCACATCATGCGCAGGAGACCAAGCAAATACTTGAAACCGGCGATATCGGCGAGGCAATCAATGCGGCCCAAGCGATTGGTGACGATACGCTACAGCGTCAGGCCACCGGTCGGGTAAGACCCGACGCGTTCACTCACGGCACTTCGAAGCAACGTATCAAATGGTTCAAGCACGGTTTGAAGACCGGCAATTTGGAAGACTTGAATTTGTTGTTCGAAACTCCCTACGAAGAGTTGTAGGATGCCGGGAGTTTTCATTAGCCTGGATGGCGTGGATGGTGGTGGCAAGTCAACGCAAGTTCGATTGCTGGCGGATTATTTACAAACGCTCGATCACGATGTGCTGACCTTTCGCGACCCTGGCGGTACGAAGTTAGGCGAGGCCCTGCGCGAGATTTTACTGCATCGGCAAGAGATTCCGCTGACTGGAACCGCTGAGATGTTGCTTTACATGGCCAGCCGCGCGGAGCTGGTCGCTGAGTGCATTCGGCCGGCTCTTGAGAGTGGGAAAACAGTCATCACGGATCGTTTTTTGCTCGCGAATGTTGTCTATCAAGGCTGCGCTGGTGGGCTCGACCCCAGCCAACTGTGGCAGGTCGGTGAGATCGCGACCGGCGGATTGCAACCGGATCTGACTATTGTGCTCGACATTGCTGTCGAGCATGCGCTCGGTCGAATCGAACGCGGTTTCGATCGACTGGAAAGTCGCGGAATAGAGTACATGGAAAAAGTCCGACGCGGTTTCCTGGAGCAGGTTTCTCACTTGGGATCGCGAGCGGTAGTTGTGGACGCCAACGCGGGTATTGAGGCTGTTCAATCGCGAATTCAGCAAGCGGTGGAAAATCTCTTGCGATGAAAATGTAGCTGGTTTTGTGTGCCACTGGCTGTGCCAGTGTGAACGAAGTTTGGACTCTAAACTTCGTTAAGCCGAATTAAGACCGTTCGGCTAGCAGCATAGGAGCCGGAGTTTTAATGATTAGATCAGCTTGTAGCCTACAACGATGATACTCCGATGCACGACAAAAGGCATTAGCAAGTCAACCTAAACTTAAGTTTTGGGACTTCGAGCAGTTTGAATGAGTCTTGGCTGTTCAGAGCACATCTACTTCGTTTGCACTGGCACAGCCAGTGGCACACAAAACCGGCATACTCCGAATAAGCCCAAAGTTAAATTGTTTTTAAACACAAGACCCCCATGCTTTTCCTTTTAGTCATCGCGATCGTCGCCACGACAGCGTTTTACAAGCGATCTCAAGGGATTGGAGCACAGACTGGCAAGTTTGCGAGCAAACCGTTTCTCGTCCTCGGCATCTTACTAGTTGTAGGGCACGTCAGCAGACTGCTTATTTCATGGACAAGCAATGCCCTAGGAATTTCGACAGAGGTTGAAACTGCATTAGTGGTCATGCTCAATATATTCTTGCTTTTAACTTACGTGGTAGTCATAAAAATCTATTGGGTTGCGTTGAACCGTAACGCGTAGTCATTACCATCTTTCAAGAACGATACTGCAACTTCCTGACAGCAACTTCCTGACATCGTCCAATCACGGAATTGCTAGCCTTCTAAGTCCCGGTTCGTCTATTGACATCAAACCACGAGGATTCTATAGATTCGGATTCCTTTTCAGTCTTCTTGTATCGCGTCAGGGAAGATGCCAGCAGTCAATCGCAACTTGATCCCAATCAGTGTTCATGCCAACGCAATCCGTTGGCGATGCATCGTTTGCTGCGCGGTCGTAGTTTCGTTTTTAGGTTGTGCACAATGGTCAAAAGACACAAAAACTGAATCCAAACCGTTGTTAGCGCAGCCCAAGATGTCTCCCGACAGTGTGGTCATTGAGACAGTCATTGTTCGATTTCCAAATGAACAATCTGAAGTGCTAGATGATCTTTGGTCCACAGTCGACGAAAGCGTTTTCGATGTAGAGCTTCGTCGCAAGCTAATTGAAAATGGAATTCGCGGCGGCGTGCTGATCGGTGAACTGCCGCTCGGGATACGCAATCGCATGGAACAACTCGCCGACATATCTCGAACCGATCCTTTAGAGCAAGCCAATCTGGCTGCCGATGTGAAAAGTGCAACCAATCGATTGCAATGTCGCGCCGGACGCCGAAAAGAAGTTTCTGTTCGCCGCGAAGTATCGCAACCGCTGGTCGTGCTTACCAGTAAAGAGGGCAGGGTAGAGGGGGCAACTTATGAGCAACCCGCGATGCTCTTTGACTTGCGTTCGATACCACACGGCGATGGTCAAGCCACGTTGAAGCTAACGCCTGAGATCCAGCATGGCGAAGAGCGTAAGGCGTTTGTGCGCAGCGATTTTGGATTGAGGCCTGAGATGAGCCGCGATCGTAAGAGTTGGGAGGAGCTTGCGCTGTCCGTGAAATTACGTCCAGGTCAAACGGTCGCGCTGAGTTGCAACGGCGAGCCGAAATCGTCGAATCTCGGCAAAGCTTTTTTCGTGACTCACACAGCCGAGCAAACGGAAGAGCGAGTTCTATTGCTTATCAAGCTCGCCGCG
>JANNNN010000063.1:0-3643 GCA_031398555.1 Planctomycetia bacterium
TCTGCCGATGGTTCTATCTAAGAACTTCGGCTCGCCCGACTTTAAATGAGAAATTTGCCGGTCCATGGGCTGATGAAGTAGCGGGACTGGATGGTTATTGGCCGACCGGCGCGTTGCTCGAACCGCCTGTTGAAGCGCTCCAAAGCAGGAAGCCTAGTTGGATAACGGGTACGAAGCAGGTGCTCACTCCCGCTAACGTTTTTCTCTCCGGCGCGGACGGAGATCAAACATTGGGCGAAAAAGAGGTCCAGCGTTCGATTTGGAAAGCTCAGGAGTTGAAGGATACGGAAGCATGGGATGCCGAATGGGAATTGGCGGGCGAGGTAAACGTCTTGCTTACTGGGGTCGACGGAACTCCACTTGTGCATCGTATCGAGCACGCAAGTTTTCGGGGTAGCAAGATTTTGATCGTTGCAAATGGAGCGCCGTTTCTTAACGGTTCGCTGGTCAAGCCTTTGCACCAAAAACTAAGTGCCATGGTGATTAAGGAATGTTTGCCCGCCAAGCGGGTGGCCATGATCGAATACGACCAAAGTGGTTTGTTGCTCAGCAATGTCGCAAGTGGTAGTGAAACCGATTTCGGCATGCAGTTACTGACGGTTTGGCCGTTAAGCGCGATTACCATGCATGCGGCATTCTTCGGAATTATTGCCTTCGTAGTCCTATTACCTATTCTGGGGAGACCGCAGAGTTTGGCGCGGCGGACCATCACCGATTTTGGGCTACACGTGGAAGCCATGGGGCGAATGATGTTTGAGTCACGCGACTTGATGTATGGGCTTAGGTCGATTCAGGACTATTTCACTAAAGTCCGCCGCGAAAAACCGCCTGATTGGTTAACACAAATGATCGCTCATGAGACTTGGCGTCAGTCGACGTTGGCAACCGGTAAACAGGGTCCGACTAAGAGCATCGTTCCAAGCTCGACACCTCCGATTGTACCACTGGCTTCGCCCGAGCCCGCGGTTGAACAAGCAACTGCTCCAGGGAAAGTGCTCATCGTCAGTGAACCAATTCTCTCGAATGTGGTCGCCGACACCCACCGGCAGGAAGCTGTTCCGAGTGATTTAGCGACAGAAAAAGATAAAGGGAAACCTACTAACGGAACGCCCTCCGATCCTGTATCCTGACCCTTCAAGTTTTCAATTAAAATACATTAACCAGCTCGAAAAGTAAGTTGTTGTAAATGCGCAGTACTCAAACGCTGTTCGAATCGGTCTCATCTGAATTACATGAATTATTCATCGGCCAAGAAGAGCTTGTCCTAACAACCATGGTCGCCCTATTTTCTGGTGGGCACGTTCTGATCGAGAGTTTGCCTGGGATGGGGAAAACCTTATTCGTCCGCGCGCTGGGCAAAATCCTGGGTTGTCAGTTTGGACGCATCCAGTTCACAGCGGACCTGATGCCCTCTGATATTACCGGAGCACCGATGCTCGACATGCGAACTCAGGAGTTTCGTTTTCGGCCCGGACCTGTGTTTACGCAGTTGCTCTTGGCGGATGAAATCAATCGTTCGCCTGCAAAAACGCATGCTGCGCTTCTCGAGATTATGCAAGAGTATCGCGTGACCGTAGATGGAACGAGCCACGTACTACAGCGTCCCTTTTTGGTCATGGCAACGCAAAATCCCATCGAAAGCGAGGGAACTTACAACTTACCCGAAGCTCAATTGGATCGCTTCATGTTTAAAGTCGTTGTCAACTATCCAGGCGAACAGGAAGAAGCACAGATTCTAACCTTGCACAGTCAACAGCTTGATTTGAATCACCGCTTGGATTCCGACTTGCAAGTCGTTACCAGCCCCGAAGAGATCATGGAAGTTATTAGCGAGACTGCAAAAGTCCGAGTCGAACCCCATTTGATCAATTACATCAATCGTGTTGTGCGTTTGACGCGCACATGGCCGAGCTTTCACCTGGGAGCGTCACCCCGCGCAGGCTTGGCATTGGTTCAAGGCTCTCGGACATTGGCATCGTTTCGAGGACGAGACTACGCTATTCCTGACGACGTAGTGGATATCATTCTCCCTGCGTTACGACATCGGGTTATTATGACCGCTGAAGCCGAAGTTGAGGGGCTGAAAGTGGACGATCAGCTGATGCAATTACTAAGAAGTATCGAAGTGCCCCGTGCTTAAAGTGTCTGTGCCTGACCTATCATCAAAAAAATTCAAGTTTGCTCCACTAGCAACAATAACTTTTAATCACGAAGACTATCGAGCGGTTCATGCCAGTTGAGAGCGCAGAAAAGATTTCCGTGTATGAATTGGGGGTTAGCCCCTGGTTGCTAATGTTAGCTGCACTGCTTCCGCTAGTTTTGCTTATGTGGTGGCGCAAGATTTTTCCGACTGGTCGGTTTGCTCTTGCTGCGGTCGTCCCTCTTCTTATGTCGCTCGCAATTCCTTGGCTACCCAATCCCTGGTGGTACGTTATTGCGACGGTTGATTTGACGATTGTCGTCGTGGCTATCGTGGATTTGTGGACGTTGCCAGATCACAAAAACATTCACGTTTCGCGAAATATGCCGCGTGTTGCGTCATTGGACAAACCGCATCCAGTTGAAATTGCAATTGACAATCGCAGCCGATGGGTTTTACGAATGCGATTGTCCGATGATGCATCCGATCATTTGACACTAGAGCCTCCGGTGCATTCGGTTCGGCTCGAGCCTGGAAAGCGATTGAGTGTCCAGCACACGATTACCTCTCACCGTAGAGGTGGATTTGCGTTAGAGAGTATATATTGCCAAATTGGTAGTCGGCTCGGGCTATGGCGACGACAGCATGTTTTCGCTTGTAAAAGCGATTTGCACGTCTATCCGGACATCAAACAAATTAGTGAGTACGCATTGCTGGCCAGAACCAATCGCCTGAGTCAGATCGGCGTGCGAAGGACGCGCCGCGCTGGTCAAGAAAACGAGTTCGAGCGACTTCGCGACTACCAGCACGATGACAACTACAAACATATCGATTGGCGCAGTACCGCTCGCCGACAAAAGGCCACAGTTCGAACGTTCCAAACGGATCAAAGTCAACGCGTGATTTTTTTGCTCGACTGCGGTCGAATGATGACGAACGAATATGAACGCTTGAGCTTGCTGGACTATGCGCTGAACTCAGTATTGATGCTCAGCTACGTAGCGCTCGACCAAGGTGACTCAGTTGGGATGCTCTGTTTCTCCGATCACATTCATCGTTACGTGCCGCCCGCGGGTGGAAAACGACAGATGAATCGCATTCTGCATGCTGGCTTTGACCAATTCCCACGAATGGTGCAGTCTCGCTTTGATCAAGCTTTTCTGTATCTTTCGACCCATTGCCGACGACGGTCGCTGGTCGTACTCATTACCAATGTGATCGACCAAGTCAATGCGCAGCAAATCGACAATTACATGGGCAATCTAATCGGTGCACATCTGCCACTGGTTGTGTTACTGCGCGATCATAGTGTCTTGCAAGCCGCCGACAATCCATCGCCAGACTCCGACGTTGTGTATCGCAGCGCAGCGGCAGGGCAGTTGTGAACGTGGCGTAATCAAGTGATCCATCGTATGAAAGCCGCCGGCTCTTTGACCTTAGACGTGTTCCCGGAAGATATGACTTCGCCTCTGGTGAATCAGTATCTGGAAGTCAAAGCGCGAC
>JANNNN010000224.1:0-1329 GCA_031398555.1 Planctomycetia bacterium
AAACCGTGCGCGCGACGCTCAAAAATGGAACAAGTTACCACCACACCGTGCGTCTTAGCAGCGTTTTGCAACCGCTGGCTAGTCGGTCCGGGAATCTCTTCGGCCAACTCAAATCGATCGTGAATCTCAGCTTGGCAGGGATACTGCGTATTGAAAACTTCTTGCAAGCAGACGATATTGGCACCCGCTTTAGCAGCCTCAGCGACTCGTTCGAGGGCTTTTTCAAGGTTCGCCTGCTTATCTGTGGTACAGCTCATCTGCACCAACGCCAACTGCACTACCCGTGACCTTGCCATAGAACCTTTCCTACGAATCGATCTACAATGACTAACCCGAAAAACCGACTAATTAAAGCTAGATTCGCCCCCGATGGACAATAAACCTGCATCTCATGCTACCACTCTCAGCCAATCAGGCAACCGGTTCAGTCGCGAGCGATTGGGCGCGAGTGGTCTGTTTGTGATTGGCACCGACACGGAGATTGGAAAAACCTATGTTGCTTGTCGACTTGCGGAGCTGCTCGTAGGACTCGGCATCCGAGTGGGCGTTTACAAGCCGGTCGCGAGCGGTAGTGAGAATTCCGGGCCCAGTGATGCCGAATTATTGCGTGTGGCCGCGAACCAAACTTGCGACTTAGTCCATGTCTGCCCGCAGCAATTTGTCGCTTCGGTTGCGCCACCGGTTGCCGCCGCACTGGAAGGACGAGAAGTCGACGAAGCACTTTTAGAAACAGGTGCGAACTGGTGGCTTGGTCGTTGCGAGGTGCTTATTATTGAAGGAGCGGGGGGCGCGCTTTCCCCGATTTCTTCGCATCAAACAGTTCTTGATTTGGCAGTACAGTTTGGATTCCCGTTGCTGCTCGTCGTCGCTAACCGAGTCGGGGCCGTCAATCACACACTACTGACTCTCGAAGCTGCGCAAAAACGCGGCCTGCGCGTCGAAGCAATCGTTCTGAATCGGATTCCGGGTACAGTCGAAATCAACTCAGGCAATCGCAAACTCATCGAGGACTTTGCGCCAGGTATTGAAGTTTTCGAAACCGACGAACTTGCGCGCTTAATCGAATGAGGGCGTAAGCGGCGTTCCGCCAGTCTAAACTGCGAAAATGGTTGACCGTTTTTTCGGAGCGCGGGCGTCCCCGCCGGCTGAACCCGCGAGTTGACTCGAATACACAAACGAATTCGATTACTTACACATAAGTCAGCCGTCTCCGTTCTCGAATTTGAGGGAGTTTTGAACATGGATACACAGGATAAACAAGATCAGAAATTAAGATCCTGTACATCCTGCCCATCCATGTTATTGTTCCGAACTCGAAGCTTGCGGAGA
>JANNNN010000408.1:0-2051 GCA_031398555.1 Planctomycetia bacterium
GCCGTAATTCTCCACTGCGGTATGCACTCCTATCGCAGCGAAGGCTATCCCAAAGCGATCACACCCTGGTTCGAATTCACCGGCTTGCAATCCACCGGTCACGGTCCCCAAGCACCCATCGAAATTCAGTTACTCAAAGAATCAAGCCCCATTGCTGAGGGGCAACCCAACTGGACCACTATCAACGAAGAGTTATACAACAACAGTGAAGGAAAATTGGTCGATACCGCCAAGCCCGTCGCCATCGGTAAGCAGAAGTTCAAAGACAAAAAAGGCGATGAAACGACGGCGGAATGTGTTGTCGTTTGGACCAATCAGTATCGCCAGTCCACCAAAGTCTTTGCGACTACCCTAGGGCATAACAACGACACCGTAGGCGATGCTCGCTATTTGGACCTTGTCACCCGTGGACTGCTCTGGTCCTGCGGAAAACTGAATAGTGATTACTTGAAGTAGAGTGTTTTCCATTCGTTGGTGGGCGCTGGCAGCGTCCGACACGGAAATTAGGCAGCGTGTTTCTTTAGTGCTTTAGTTGGCTTGAGATTAAAGAGGCCGAAAATTTCGTCGGCGCTCAAGCCAGTTGAAGCTGGGGCGTCGGTGTCGGCGAACAGCTGATTGAAGAGTTCGCGTTTCTTTTCAAGGACATCGTTGATCCGTTGTTCAATCGTGTTGGCGGCCATCATTCGTGTTACGGTAACTGGGCCGGCGACGCCGATGCGGTGGGCACGGTTGACGGCCTGATCCTCGACCGCTGGATTCCACCACCGATCGAAAAGGAAAACGTATTGGCAGAACTGAAGATTTAGTCCCACGCTTCCTGCTCCGTAGCTCATCAAAATCAGATGCTTCGACGGATCGCTCTTAAACTGAGCGATCACACCGTCGCGTTTATTGGATGGTATACGACCGTGGTACTGCATTGGGCCGAAGCGAGCGAGGGGTTCTGCGATTTTATCAAGCGTCTCGACCCATTGGCTGAAGATGATCGCCTTATGTCCGCTAGCGGCGATTTCTTCCATGTCGGCTTCAAGTCGTTCGAGTTTGCAACTGGAGCCTGTCATCGGATCGAAATTGCAGATCTGCTTCAGCCTAAGGACCAACTCAAACACGTGTTGAATAGTTAGCGTTTCACCCATATCGCTCAGCCGGACGATCCCTTCGTCTTCCGCCGATCGATAGCTGTCGAGCTGAGCAGAGGTGAGTTCCAGTTCCTCGTCGCGGAACATTTTGGGTGGCATCTCAGTCAGCACTTTGTCCTTGGTGCGACGGATAATGAAGTCGCGAGAGGCCTGACTGATGGCTTTCAGCGTCATGTCAGAGCGGAGGTAGCCGGGCTGAAGGAACTCGAAAATGTTCACTAGATCTTCAACGGAATTCTCAATCGGCGTGCCGGTCAGAGCCCATGATCGAGTGCGAGGGAGAGCGCGAACGATCTCAGCCGTTGTGCTGTTACGGTTCTTGATCCGCTGAGCTTCGTCGAGGATGACTAGATCGAAATGCATGTCGGGGATGTCAAGCAGCGATTTGTCGCGCATGAGTAATTCGTAGTTTGCAATTCGGACCGGCGTGTCTTGTTGATTCCAAATGTACTGGCGTTTAGCTTGATCGCCTTCGATCACGACGACTGGAATTTCTGGCGCCCAAGTTCGGAACTCGCGCATCCAGTTGGTTACGAGCGGCTTGGGGCAAATGAGCAGCACGTTGCGCAGTTGACTGGAAAGCAACAGCATGCGAACGGTAGTGATGGCCTGCATCGTTTTCCCGAGTCCCATTTCATCGGCCAAGATTGCCGCCTCGCGTGGAAACAGAAATGCGACCCCTTCGAATTGATATGGGAACGGCGGGAACGGGAAATCAAGCCGGGCGGAAGCGACCAAATTCTCGAGCGGCGGTTGTAGCACGAAGTACAACCGGTCTTCGAGTTTGACCAAGTCTTTCGGCGGCGCTATCCGTGTGCGCTTGGCAGGAGGGTGCGGTGCTACCGGTTCATCGACCTGTGCTGGAGCGGGTACTGGATTTTCGAGCAAGTCTTTCTTTGCGGCCGCAGCGAA
>JANNNN010000256.1:0-2525 GCA_031398555.1 Planctomycetia bacterium
AGAAATCTCGCAGTTCATCGATTACTACAATGCTGATCGAAAACACTCATCGATCGGCTATCTGTCGCCAAGTCAATTCGAAGCAAAACTGCTCCGCTGAACTAAGAGTCTCAAGTGTCCGTAGAATCGGCACCATCTCAAACTGTCCTACCGGTGCGCGCATCTACCACTCTAATTGTGCTAAAACTGTGGAAAATTGCACATACTGTCGACCCTCCTAGCTAATTGGAAAAGCAATCCCGTTAAAGGCGAATAGTGTGCCAAACAGATTTCAAACATTCCAGTGGCCCACTAACGACACTCCTAAGCCTATCTAAGCGAGCATGGCTCATTCTCGCAACTGCTTCGCTCCAAGCAACCCAAATTGCCGCGGGGCTTCATGAACGGAGGCTCAAATGTTGGCTGACAATCATCACGCCAAAGTCTCTCCCTTAGCCAGCCTCACTCCCGATCCAACCGCGATAGCTTAGCAACGCAACATCTAAGCCTTAATGTGTTCTGTCTTTTCTGCGGGAGCGGAAATTGACACTCCCAGTCTAGCGACTATCGCCAGTCCCGTCCAAGCACCCACAATTCGACCTGTCTGAAACGCCCAGCGATCGGGACCGCCCAATGGACCTTCGCGCCGATGAAATAGTCCGAAATGATCCAGAGTCCCGATGGCTATTCGATCACAGAGAAAATCTAAGATGAGCAATCCAATTAGCGCAAAGAGAGCATAACGAATTTGGACCCGAGGTGTACTCGCAAACCAGAAAATTGCGATTACCGCTGTTGCTGTTGCCGGAAGCGTCTCTAAAGTGAATTCGGCCATGGCAAAAGAAAATGTGAGCGATGAATACCCAGTGTCGGGAGAGTACCATTGGCAAAGAAACCTCAGGTACGACAACGTTACAGCAGTTAAAGCAGTCCACCAAAGGAATGTTTTAATCGAGGGTCGTTCATTTGGTCTGCGAATACCCATTCGAGAATTGCAGACCAGCGTCATTGGCGTGAAAATTAAAACTACCGCCAATAACAGTACAATATCTGTCGCAGGACGTGAGTAATCATTGTAGTAAGCGTTGATTTGAGTCCCAGGAAAGTGATATTTCAAAGAATAGTTGGCGAAGAGTCCGGCAGGGCCATTCGCCCCACGCGGAAGTCCATTAGGTGCAAGTTCATTCGTCCAACGCTGTGCGACTGCCGTGAGAATTGAACCGTACAAGTAAGCGGAAACATAAACTGTAGCTCGTATTCGTCCGAACCAAGTTTCCCACCAGCCAATCCGCGTAACCATCCAGGCGCCAAGAAGAATAACGGGAGAGAAACCAATCCCCCAGATTAATGCATTAAAATAGTGGTCCAAGGATAGCGGGAAGGCCTTACCAATCCACAATCCCGAAAAGCCTGTAAAGAACCGGTAAATCGATAGTAGATGAACACCACTCCACCTTTCAGGGCTGGTCATGTTAAAAAGTTGCCCCCTTTCGTTCGAGTAGGCACCCGTGAACAAAGAGGAAGCAACTCCGACTCCTAGTAACGCCAAGGCAAAAAGAGTCCTTCGGCACACCGCCTGTACTTTTTGTAGTGGGTGTTTCTCAGCCAGACGCATTCGAACCCTTGCAGCTTTATATGAAATATTTCCAAAGACAGAACGGTCGGATTCACCGAGCCGACGGGATAGTGTTTCCATCAGATTGCGGCCGACCGTCGGCTTCGGTGCAATCCTGTGTTCTTTTTGGCACCCAAATCTTCCTTCCGGACTCGGATTGCTCTTTTTGCAAACGGGTAACTAAGCCTGCCAGCGTTCCGCCAGATTCGGCCAATAGTCGTTCCCGTGTTGCATGCAAGTCTTCGAGAATTGGATCATTCATGGTATGAGTCCCCCAAGAAACTCAGCGGGTGTACAAATCAGCAAACTGCCCAAGCCCTCGCTAGCAAGCAAGCGATAGACGCGAGGCAGTTCATGAGCATTCGCAATGTGTTTGCAATTCAGCGTCAATAACTAGTCTACCCTCGCCAATGCAGCGAGTGCAACATGCAAAGCATCGGCCGCTGCTTTTTGGGGCATCATGTGACCAGCGAGAATTCGATCAGCAAGCAATTCCGCATCATGTGAGATCGGCATGATGGGCAGGCCGTCCAAAAGCCTCAGACGTTCCGCTGCGGCGATCGGATCGCCAGCAGCCGCTTCGTCAAGCGTCAATTGCGAGGTAACGAGCTCGAACTTTGGTCGTTCAGTGCTCCACCAGTTGCGTGCTTGTTCTTGAATCGCAGCAATCTGCACATTCTTGCTAGGCCATGCTGTCGCGTAGCTTACGATTGAAGTCTCGATGTAAAGTGTATCCATAGTCACATTATATCAAGACGAACGTTTAAGTTCACCGCTTTCGCATAAGTCTACTGCGGATCGTCGAGTAACTCGATCAACGTCTGTGACGCTGCCGCGAAGAGCGTTGTAGCGAACAGAGCTTTGTTGTACCGCCACAGCGGCACGAGTTCCTGCGGAATCGTAAACACGATGTGATGGTGTGGACACCGCA
>JANNNN010000279.1:0-5712 GCA_031398555.1 Planctomycetia bacterium
GCTGATAAGACTAAACCAACGTAACGACCATAATCGTAAGCGGGACGCTCTCGTTAGCGTCCGGTTCCAGACACAACCGGACGCTAACGCGTTCCGGCTGATCAGTCTAAACCTCCGCGACAACAGCTATGCCTCTTGGCATCAGTTCGCCGTGTTTTAATAAATATGAATAGCGTATCTGCATGACGCGAATCGAACGCGATAAGAAACAGCGTCCAATCTAGCTAACGGCGCAACGTAAAACAGCGGTTTGGGAACAACAGCAGGCGTTTCCATTTCTCACCGCTGGCAATCCGTTTAATCAGATTGAGCCGATTGTAGCAGCTACACCGGCCAGTCACCCAAATTGTGCGGCTTTCAATGCATTCCAAACAATTGATTCAGTTTAATTACATTGTAGGCGGCCTACGTTTCTTCGTTCGTTTAATCAATCGTCAACGGGGAAACATCCAATGAGCTCAGCTTTAACGTCGCAAACAATGCCTTTTCCAGTAAGTAAACCTAAGACAGCTTCGACCGGGGGCGTGCGCTGGTTCCGCCAAGCTATGAACTTGTTCCAAGCTTATGTAATTGAAGGCTTCATCGCAAAACGACAGATTGAAAAATTCTACATGGTCTTCGGCGGCCATATCTTCTTCCAAACCATGCGTGTCGCAGTGGAACTGGATCTGTTTTCAAAACTGAAGCGTCAACCCGGCCTGACTTGTGCAGACATCGCGGAGCAAACCGGCGTCGAACAACAACCGACTCGTATCATGTTGCTCGGCTTGGTTTCAAGCAAAATACTTAAGAAACGTGGCAACCGCTACTACAACACATTCGTCAGTCGCGAACTGCTTACCAAAGATAGCCCGCGAAACGTTATCTCGTATGTCAAACTCCAACACAGCGTCATGTACCGCGGCATGCCTTACTTCTTGGACTCCATGAAGAGCTACGGCAACCAACTTCGCTGCAATGATGGCCTGCAAGCCTTCGAAGGTGATGAACCAACCCTTTATCAACGACTAGCACACGACAAGGAACTGCATGTTGTTTTCCAAGATGCGATGAGCGAACTGTCGAAGCAGACCAATAAATTCCTTGCTCAGAATGTCGACTTGCGCGATGTAAAATACTTAGTCGACATCGGTGGTGGTCAAGGCACGAACATTTTGGCACTTGCCGAAGCCAACCCAGAATTAAAGGCGAGCGTGTTTGACCTGCCTAGCGTCGCGGCAACCGCAAACGAACAACTCGCTCGTACCGAGTATGCCAATCGTTTGTCAGCGCTCCCAGGCAACTGCTTCGAAGACAATTTGCCGACGGGCGTCGACGCGTTTTTGATGTCACACTTTTGCACCATTTGGTCAGCCGAAAAGAACAAGCAACTCTTCCGCAAGTGCTACGATGCGTTGCCAAAGGGCGGCAAGATGATCGTCTTCAACATGATGCAGAACGACGATGAAACCGGACCATTAAGTGCAGCAGTCGGATCGCCATACTTCCTCACAATTGCGACAGGCGAAGGCATGCTTTACACCTGGAGCGAATATGAAGGTTGGATGCGCGACGCTGGCTTCTCAAAAGTCCGCCGCATGCGTCTTCCAACCGACCACGGTGTGATCATTGCCGAGAAGGCCTAGTGGGATGGGACCATTTGTCCCGTCCAAATTGTTTTCACTATTCGCCACAGGCAACCAAAGAACGAAAGGCCCAGAGGCAGAGCGTCCGCTTGAAAGTCGATGCATATTTGTTGTTGCGGTGGTTGAGTCTTATCAGCCGGAACGCGTTAGCGTCCGGTTGTGTCTGGACCGGACACTAACGAGAGCGTCCCGCTTACGATATTGGTCGTTACGTTAGTTTAGTCTTATCAGCCGGAAGGCGTTAGCCTCCGGTTACGTCTCCAACCGGAGGCTAACGCCTTCCGGCTGATAAGTCGCTTGAAAGATCGCGTTTTCCCTAAGTTTTTAAGCGGGACGCTCGCTAACGCGTTCCGGCTGATGGACCATCTGTGAATTCGTGTTTTTCCTTAGTTTATAAGCGGGACACTTTCGTTAGCGTCCGGTTCCTACCACAATCAGACACAACCGGAGGCTAACGCCTTCCGGCTGATCAGTCACTTAGCAAATCGTGTCTTTTGCCGTTCCCGTAATCCTCTTCACCATTCAAATCGACCTCAACTTTTCGAGCCACAAACGTCCACTATGCTCGCTGAAACCAACACCAACTTCAGTCCAATATTCGTTCCGGTGGTACCCGTCATTGGAAACCTGCAGGCGTTCTTAACCGCGTCCGCCCAGATCGTTGGTTCAGAATTCGTACGCAACTCAGAAGAAACCATCGCCAGCTACGCGCAGAGTTGCTCGGCCACCAGCCGCCGGGCACTCGCGGTGGTTCAGCCAAGTTGCACCGAACAAGTCCAACAAATCGTCCTACTAGCTGGCCAGTACGCCATCAAGCTCTACCCAATCAGCCGCGGCTGCAACTGGGGACTCGGCGATGCTTGCCCGACAACCGACAACCAAGTGATCCTTGATCTCCGACGCATGAATCGCATCACCACCGCCGATGCGCAACTGGGCGCATTCACCGTCGAGCCCGGTGTCACACAGCAGCAGATGTTCGAATATCTGCGCGATAACAATTTGCCATTTTGGTACGACGCCAGCGGGGCGGGACCAGATGCGAGTTTGCTCGGCAACCTGATGGAACGCGGCTACGGCCACACACCTTTAGGCGAACGCTTTATCAACACGTGCAACTACCACGTTGTCATGGCCGATGGATCATTGATTAAAACCGGATTCGGAGAGATCGACAACTGCAAAGTCAAAGACCTCTTCAAACCTGGCGTTGGCCCATCACTCGACGGTCTCTTCACACAATCCAATTTTGGCATCGTCACCCGCGCGACTTTTTGGATGATGCGAATTCCAGAGCACTTCGAAGCCTACGTGATCCAACTCAATTCCGACGCACAGTTATACGAAGCCATCGACGCTCTGCAGCCATTGCGCGCTTCAGGTGTCATTTCCAGCGCGCTGCACATTGGCAACGACTTCCGAGTGTTGAGCGCGAGAATGCAATTCCCCTATGACAAACTAGATGGATCGACCTGCATCCCGTCTGACATGCGCCGAAAGCTATGTCAACAATATGGCGCAGCCGCCTGGAACGGACTCGGCGCGTACTATGGAACCAAGCGAGGCGCAGTGGCTTTCCGCTCTGATTTGAAACGAGCTTTGCGCGGTATTGCCAAGCCAATTTTCCTCACCGAGCAACTATTGAGCGTCGCCACTAAAGTAACCCGAGCCTTAAGCTGGTTGCCACCGATGCGCAAGCTCAATTCAAAAGTAAAATCTGCCGTGCCTGTTATCGCCTTACTTAAAGGTCAACCTGTCATCGACCACCTCGCCGGCGCCGCTTGGCGCTCGAGACAGCCCTGGACTCCAGAATCCGGCTCCCCTTCACAGCGTGCCGATGGGATCCTATGGCATACTCCACTCTCACCATGCAAGGGAAATGATATCGACGAACTCAACCAAATCCTGACATCGACGATAGAAGGCTTCGGATTCGAGCCGCTACTAACCTACGTCATGATCACGGCTCGGACAGTGGTGTGTCCCACAACCATCTGCTTTGATCAAACCTGTTCGGACCAGTTGCACCGCGCCAAATCTTGTCTCTGTGAACTGAGCTCCCGAACCGAGCATGCTGGATTTCTAGCCTATCGTCAGTCCAGTTATTGTTGCCAAGAGCGAGTGAATCGTACATCTTATCTGAAGCAAACCTTCGATCCCAACCGACTATTTGCCGTCGGCAGATATGGCGTAGCTTAACCGCAGGCCGCCTTCGACAACTACGGGAGAACGAGGCTCTGCCGAGCTAGTCTTGGCGTAACAAACAAACTTGACTGTACTTGTAAACGTGAACCAGGTTCCGTGCGTTTTTCGTCAAAGTTTCGACTCAAATTTCCGTGGGACATCCATCGGTTAAAGGCGACTCAGAGTTACAGGGCAAGCTCGTCTGAGCCTCGTTTCAATATTTCACTCCTTGAAAATATGTCTAAGGCAATGGCCGAAAGGTTAAGTCATAAAAGCTACCCTGCTAGCGTCGATCAGCTATACACAACAATTGAATGTTGCCACCAAAGTGACCCGCGCTCTTAAAAACCCTTGTCCCCTCACGCTCCTCGCGACTTTGCGCTTAGTCGGCAGTCTTTCAAGCAGCCATTTTCAGCTATACTGAATGCATGCGTATACCTATCTGAAGACGTATTAGATTTGGGGTACGATTCGCTAACCAGCGTCACAGCGGAGGAAACATGAACAACCAAACATCAATACTGGAACGGGCGTTGGTGTCGAATGAGTCAAAAATGACGCATGACGCTGCAAGTTTCTTGTGGGGAGTTCGTCTGAATCCACTGGATGAGAAACGATCTAACGAGCTGGCGGCAAAATCACGACGAGGGACGTTGAGTGAAGATGAGCGACGGGAAATAGATGACTATCGTCGCGTGGGTCGATTGATTGAAATGTTGCGAATACAAGCTTACGCCGTAATGAACCGGCCAAAATGAATCAAGAACTAGTCACGCTCGTTTGGAAACGAGCAAGCAGTCGCTGCGAGTATTGTCGCTTTCCCTCAGATTTTGCCTGGCTGCCATTTCAGATTGACCATATCATTGCCGAGAAGCACCGGGGCCAAACGGTTTCTGAGGATCTTGCGCTTAGTTGTTACTATCGCAACAGCTTCAAGGGGCCAAACATCGCGGGTATCGATCCAGGTGGTGAACCTGATATTGCAGTGCAACTATTCCATCCTAGACAAGATGACTGGAACGAGAACTTTGCTTGGAACGGCCCTGAACTGCAAGGCAAATCTGCATCCGGACGGGCAACAATCGCAGTGCTAAGGATCAATGATTTTGATTCAGTCGAAACCCGTCGAATGCTCCTTGATTCAGGCTATCAGTTCTAAGCAACAACACATGTTTTTGCGATTGCTCGTTGGTCGGTTTCGGTAGTAAGCGAAACAAACTCCGGTTTCTCACGAAACCAGGCCGCTTGGAAACGAGCAAGCCGGGTTTTACCGTATCGTCAGTCCAGCTTTGGTTGTCACAAGGGAATGGACGGTACATCTAGGTTGAAGCAAGTTTTCGACCCAAACCGAGTGTTAGCCATTGGTAGGCATGGTCTAAAGTAAAACATGTTCACTTCCCCGATTACGAGCCCGCGATACTAGTGGCTTGTTTATTTAGTAACCCGCTGCGTTAGCGATGGGAACCCGCGAAAAAACTTAGCGTTTACCTCGTTGACTACGTATTCAATCTGAACTTTGGCGAACTCTTCTAAGATTGTTTCGGTCAACTAGTTTTACGCAAGGATTCAGAACAGGTTCCGCTCGCTCACGCGTTCGGGTAAGTAAATAGCGCAAGATCAAAACTAGCCACCGTTGTCAGACGCTTTCCCTTTAGCAATTAGAGAGTGTTGTATTAACAGCAATTGACAATGCAGTTCATGTGGTCGTCGACGAAAACGGGAGCAAGAGGCTCTGCCGAACTGGTCTTTAATGCCGCAATTAGTGGTCGATGTACTAACAAACGTGCACTCGTAGTCCCTAACAATATGGCGCAGCCGCCTGGAACGGACTCGGCGCGTACTATGGAACCAAGCGAGGCGCAGTTGCTTTCCGCTCTGATTTGAAACGAGCTTTGCGCGGTAT
>JANNNN010000297.1:0-1588 GCA_031398555.1 Planctomycetia bacterium
CGCGCGGTCCATGCGGCAGGTCAACCTATTGGTAAATTGATGGCCGCAGCGCTGCGGCATCCGCACCTGATTTCACTGGCGGCTGGGTTTGTGGACAACGCAACACTTCCTTGCGAAGCGGCTTCGCGAACTTTGTTTGCATTGGCAAGCGATGAAAACCGTTTACGCAAGTCGCTTCAGTACGGCACAACTGCGGGACTGGAAGAGCTTCGGCATGCGATCATTGATTGGAGCTACGCACAATGGCCGAAGCACAATGTGACAACGGATCGCATGCTGCTAGCCTCGGGCAGTAATCAGTTGCTTCATTTGCTGGCCGAAGCAATTCTCGATCCAGGCGATATTGTGATTGCTGCCGCACCGACTTATTTTGTATTCCTCGGTACACTGCGGAGTATGGGAGCTCGAACGATCGGAGTGCACGCTGACCAAGATGGTATGTGCGTGGATGCCCTTCGCCGCCTGCTCGAACAACTGGCTGCGTCGGGGCAAGCCCATCGTGTTAAAGCCATCTATTGCATCACCGATTTCGACAACCCGGGTGGTAGCACGCTATCACTCGAGCGACGGCGCGAGATGTTGGAGATTGTTGAAGAGTGGCGTAGCGAGCACGGTCCGCTGATCATTATTTCAGATAGCGCCTACCAGCACCTTCGCTATGACGGAGAAGCCTTACCGCCGATACTGAGTCTCAGTGAGAGTGCGGCGGATTTCGTGGTCGACCTCGGCACCTTTTCGAAAGTTTTTTCACCTGGAATTCGTGTCGGCTGGGGTGTCTTTCCTCGCCCGCTAATTGAACCGCTGCTAGATATTCGTTCGAACATTGACTTCGGCGCACCCCATTTGAATCAGTCGATTATTCACGGGGCTTTGGCAAGCGGTGAACTGGAAAATCATCTGCCAACGATCTGCAATGGTTATCGAATCAAACGCGACGCGATGCTATCGGCGCTTGAGCAACATATGGCTGGCATGCCTGGCGTGCATTGGGATAAACCAGCTGGCGGGATGTACGTATGGTTGCGCTTGCCAGAGCATATCGACACCTCCGAGCAAGGCGAACTGTGGCAGTTGGCAACCCAGCACGGCGTGCTTTACGTTCCCGGCCACCATTGCTATCCGTCCGAAGGCCAAAAGGTTGAACGAAACACCATGCGATTGAGTTTCGGCGTCCAATCTCCCGAGAGCATTCGGACGGGCATTGGAAGACTGGCGGAAGCGATCGGTGAGTTGGTTGGGCTTGCAAGTCGATAAAATTCAGCAAGCGACGATTTTGGCGGTTACAATGTCAGGCAGGAACCCAGTGGGCCCAGTGGGGTTTCCTGTCGCAACGTTGATGACTTGTTTCAAATCGAGCAAACTATGTTTTACTTTTCAAAAACTGCCACCATCGTCTGCCTTATTACGCTGGTTGTTAGCATTGCCGACGCGCAAGTCGTGCAGCTTCCGAGCGTTCATAATTTCAGCTATAGCGGAGGGGCTTGGGTCCCTGATGGTGGATCAACATCGCTGGCCGGTAATTCGTACGCCCGCTCCGGAAGCGTCTCGAATGGTTGGGGACCTTATGGAACTCGAGCTAGCGGAAGCT
>JANNNN010000317.1:0-3971 GCA_031398555.1 Planctomycetia bacterium
TTGGACTTTCTTCTGCGAGGCAGCGATCTTCTCTTTTCGATCGTCGATCTTCCGCTGATTCTCCTTCGCGATACGCTCGCGAGTTGCTTCCAGTCGCTCTTTCAACTCTTCTTCGGTCTCCTGCTTTGGAGCCGGCTTGGCGTCGGAACCCTGCGTTTCAGCCGCGGGTTTATCAGCTGCTGGTTCTTGCGGTTTGTCAGCTGCTGGTTCCTGCGGTTTGTCAGCCGCTGGTTCTTGCGGCGCGGCAGCATCTTGAGGATCGCAAGAATTCAAATCCTTGGGTTCTTCGGCTTTCGGTTCTTCGGCTTTCGGCTCTTCAGTTTTTGGTTCTTCGATCTTAGGTTTTTCGGCTGGCTCATCTGCTGGAGCAGGTTCCGGCGGCGTTTCAGGTTTGGCTTCGTTGGGAGCGGGTGGTTTCTCTGGGCTTGGCGCAGCTTCTGCAGGTGGAGCTTCGGTTGCCGTTCCAGCAGCCGCAGACTGAGCGACTCCTTCGAGTTTCTTCAGGTCTTCGATCGTTTCAGGCAAAGGTTGGATATCCGGGATTGGGAATTTGGTTTCATCCAATCGTGCGGTTACCAGCATATAGCGTTGCAACCCGCCGATATCACCATCTTTTTTATCGTCGCTTTCGCCAGTTAGTTTGGCGACGGCTTCGCCGAATCGTAGAACATATTGAACACCATTCTGAGTTCCAACGATTGTCTCACCGCCCGTCGCGTAAATTTCCGGACCGTTGGGGCCTTCTTGGGGGAAGAAGCCCTGGTCATACAAACTCTTTAGGCTCTCCTTGTTTTCCATCAAACCCTTATCGGCTTTAAGGTCTGCTGCGAGGCCCTTTGGTTTGCGACGAACATTGACGATTTCAAGACCTTGAATGGCGGTCCGTAGATCATTCAAGCTACTGGCTTTGAGTTCTTGTTCAGGCGTAAGTGTAACGGGAGTTCCGGCCGGCCCGTCTTCGAATGTGAGCATACGATCGAGTGACCACGTGCTCTTGGCGGGATCGAAACTCAAGTCTGCGTCAAAGTTCTTTCGCATCCCGTATCCGCCATCTTTCGTTGGCAAAATGGCGTAGTCTTTGAGCATGATGGAGTTGATATCGAAAGACTTCACGCCCAGGAGTTCGCCTTTGATCCATTTACGAAATTCTGTTGTGAACGGGGCGATCGAGAGATCCGCGATGTAGACCGCATCTTCGCTTGGCTTTCTCACGAAGCGTTGATTCTCGCGACCCTTGTCTTCTTTTCCGATAATCAGGTCCGCAATGATTTTGTCGCTAGCGTCTTTAACGCGCACCAACATTCCCACGCCACTTTCACCGACTTTCAGATTCTTATCGTCAGGATTCAGCACACCGTACATTGCGTGTTCATCGGGCTTGATCGTCACCACATCCAAGCTCTTCAGCCCGATCAGGGGAGTGGCGGCATCGCGAACTTGTTCAGCAGCGTCGGCCGGGTAGTCATCATGTGAGGGAATCTTCCACATGCCCCCTTTGTCTTTGCTGATCTCAAACGGATCCAATTGACCGAGACTTTCATTGTATTTTACAATTTGCAGAGAAGCTGCTTTCGAGGGTTCATCGAACTTCTCGAAAAGGACCATGTTCTGCATCTTCTTGGCTTCATCACTGGTGCTGTTGATCGCCTTCGGCATGCTCCAATAAGCCAAAGCCAAAGTTACAGCAGCAACTCCAGCGAAAATCGCAGTCGTTCTACCTTCGTTCACGGCGACAACTCCTGAATCAGTTGAAATAGTTTTAAGGTTCGGATCGGCGTATTCACGGCTTCGCTCGCTTGTTGTGCAAGCGAGTGCTTAAACCAGTTGCCGATCAGGGTTTTTAAATTTGGTTGTAAATTCGAATATTCTGTTCAAACACTAACGCAAGCGACTCTTTGAGATCCCTTCGCGTTCACGAACGCGGCGGGAAACAAAAACTGCCGCCCCGACTAAGAGCGGTGGAATCGGCGGTAGGAAGATCGCTAAGTATTTGTAAATGTTTTGGAGATCGATAACACGCGCTTCGGATTGACGGCGGCTTTCCTCGACGAGTTCATTTTTTTTGTTTTCAAGCTGTTCACGCTTTACCTGTAGCTTTCGTTCGAGAGCGGCTTGTTCGAGTTGCATTTGCTGAACGAGTCCAATTAGGTCTTGCTGTTTGCTAGGATCCGTCGGCCCTTCGCGCTGAAGCAACTGCACTTTTTCCTGGAATTTGGCGAGAGTCTTTTGATTCTGCTCTTCTGCTTCACGGACTTCTTTGTTGAAGCTCTCCTGGAATTCTTTTTGATTTTCGCGTTCTGCTTCGCGGTACTTCTCAGCTTGTTCTTCAAACTCGGCGAGCGTACTGTGTTGCGGTTCGTGGCGACGAATCTCCGGATACTGAGTTTCCCCAGCTAGGACATCGATAATGTTCAAAATGAACGTGACGTTTTGGAAGCGGAAATCGATTTCTTCATATTGTTCGGGGCGTTTGCGAATCTCACTGAAGATCGGCAGCATGCAATCGATATCGGCGATGTAAGCGACCTTTATCCCGCGGACCTCAGTCTTGTCGCCTTCTTTGGCATCCTTTTGGGCCGCTTCGATGTAGGCAGCGATAACTTGACTGCCAAGTGCGGCGCCTTGGAGGACTTGAAGCTGAGTCGGAGAGGCTTTGCCGCCACGCATTTGGCCTTGAACGTCTTCGAAACTGATTCGACCTGAACTGCCACGCGTAGATATAAGATCGGTGATTTTTAATTCATCACGATTCTCTTCTTTACGAATGGCGCCAGCGTAAAGGAACATTAGTTCTCTTAAGCCAGCGGTAATCGGATTTTGTTCGCTCAGGTAATCTTCTTCTTCACCTTGATTTTCACGGATGAAAATCCATTCGTCGGTTGCGTTCATGATGTAACGCAATTTAGGATAGGGGTTGTACTGTTGCCAGACAATATCTGGGTTGATGCCGTTGAAGCTGGCCTTGATAGGGATATCCAATCCGAGCAATTTCCAAAGCTGTTGGATGTCACCTTTGGGAGGTGCTGCACCCCCGCCGCCGCCGAACATCCCACCGCCACCAGGTGCTTGTTTCGGTTCACCGGTGCCCGGAGTACCTTGGAAGCCGAAGGGCATGGGGTCTTCGAAGATCGCGGTCGGCACACCCGATTTGACCACGTCAAGGAAGTTGACCATTTCTTGCGGGCCGAGCGAAGATGGTTGAACGGCCATGATCACGTCAAATTTATCAGTTGAAATCGGACCACTTGGATCAATCTCTTCGACATCGTATTGTTTCTCGAGTTCCTCGATGATCGGTTGTTTGGGCAACTGCGAAAAGCCACCGCCAGCCATCGAAAAACCGCCCATCAGTTGAGCGTCAGTTTTGATGACTCCCAGTTTTGCACGGGTTGGTTGAGAAACGGTATTAATGGAACGCACCAGTTCGTATTCGACTGGGATACCGCTTTCGAAAAATGGGATCACAACTTTTGACAGACCGCTACGGATGGCGGCCCCAAGAAGCACTTTTTGATCCTTGTAAGCACCCCGTTCGCGGACACGCACCATCTGTGGCTCGATACCGTATTGCTTCACAGCCGTTTGAGCCCCTTCACTTGACGGTTCTAGGTCATCATTGATTCGGACTTGCAGTTCGACGCCGCGACTGGAAGATAGGGCTTGGAATTCTTTCAGCAGATTGACTAAGTCATACTTTGTCTTTGCATACTGAACTGGCATGTCGGCAGAGATGTAAGCATCAATGACAATCGGCCGCTCGGACTTAAGTTGACGAATCATAGTCTTCGTAGTTGGGCTCAATGAGCTGACTTGATTCTGGGTCGCATCGTAACGCGGACGATCGTTGTTGCGGAAGAAGTAGCTGACCGCGAATACGGTTACAGCCAACAGAACGATCCTCGCGAAGTAGTGTAAGAACATGCTGTTGCCATCTTTACCGCCGCTCCAGTGACGTCGGCCGATCAGCACCA
>JANNNN010000327.1:0-1680 GCA_031398555.1 Planctomycetia bacterium
CGCTCTTCCTCCCGTAACGCCTCCTGCTAGCAATCCGCCCGCCATCGCCTCACCGCCAACTTCTCCTGTCCGCGGAAGCAGCTACTCAACAGAAGATCTGGTTACTCATACAAAGGAGTCCGTCGCGTTAGTCTCAACGCCAACCGGCTCTGGTTCGGGATTCGTGGCTGCGGACGGAGTAGTAGTTACGAACTATCACGTTATCGCCGACTGCGACGCGGACTCAATCAAGGTGTACTTCCCGGATGGGAAGGATGGAGAAAAGGGGCCTTTCCCATCACAACTAATAGCCGAAGAACCGGAGCGCGATCTCGCGCTCTTACATATCGAGCAGCGAATTTCCAAAGTTGAAATAGATACAACTCACAAGTTTCGGCGCGGACAAGATGTTGTCATTATTGGCTCTCCGGGTGTTTTTCGTGGAGCAGCACTTTTGCCGAACGCAGTAACAAAAGGCGTGTTGAGTTCAGAAGCGGTCATTGAAGGCTACAACCACTACCAACTTTCGCTCGCAGTAAATGGGGGCAATTCCGGTGGACCGGTGTTTGGAATGGATGCACGAGTTATTGGTGTAGTGGTATCCAAGTCGACGGTGGAAGATTCGATTAGTTTTTGCATCCCAGCGTCCGATTTGGTTGCGCTGTTGCAATCACAGGCAATTACTGACTATAAGCCAACGGGACGGGTCATAGCGGAGCATAATGCACGCGTAACCGTAAACGCACTCACTAGCCAGGTGATGTCTCTGGACAAGTTCATGAATAATGTATCTGCGTTTCTAAGCGAGCGCTCGGGGAAATCGCCCGAATTGATCGCCGCTAACGATATCGTGATCGGCGTGAAGTCCTACATGGAAAAAGAAGCGCCGGAGTTGGTTAAAGACTACAATTTCCAATTGAAGCAAATTGTCGATGACGAACGCCTTACTGCACGTCAAAGATCTGAGGTCGAATCGTTGATGCAGCGACATCGAGCACTTAAGCGTGTCTTTGACCAGCCTCCGCCCAACGTGCGACAATTGACGAACGATCTACGCAGCCTCAGAGACCAATTTTTGAATCAACTCGCTGTAGTCAATCGCTCGCTTCAACTCGGAAAACCAGGTGCATTTAATTAGCAAGAATCTGTCCACGTTTTCAAATTTGAGCCAGCACCATTTGAAAAATTGCACCGTACTTCCAGCAAGGTGATTGAGAGTCACCAAAATGCATCAGAAAACTTAGGGAAAACTGGGTTAAACAGCGAAGGCGCTTCCTCAGCGCTTCCAACGAGTGTTCAGCATGTCACATCGACGGCGTGCACGTTTTTTGAAGAAATAAGCCAATTGCTTGGGCTTTGCCTGACCGAATCGCAGCAGCAAGATGCGCTCGAAGCGTTGCGTGCGATTGTTCGTTAGTTGATTTCTGTCGAGGCAGGCCTACTCGGGTCTGAAGTCCACGATCAAAAACTAGGAACCGGTGCTTAGATCGAGGATTTTAAGTCATGGTTTTAGCTGATTTTTGCATAGTTGAAGGCGGTTCATGTGCCCTGGTTTTATCAAGGCTAGCGCCAAGACTTTGGCCCTTTGGCTTTCGAAATTTTCTGGCAACAAAGACAGTTTCAGTTGTGTTTCGTTTATGTGCTGCTGAACATGTTTGTCGCTTCATCAACGTCATTAGCGGCGGATTCGAAATGCCAATT
>JANNNN010000371.1:0-7117 GCA_031398555.1 Planctomycetia bacterium
CATTGGCACGGCAGGGCGTGGCGAAATGGTCTTAGATGCCGTGGGCGGAAACACTAATTTCATCGTTGATCCACAGCTGGCGGTCTCTGTTCCGACTCGGCCAAATCCAGAAGTCCTCATCGGTCCATATCAATTCGAAATTCGTGGCGGTGACGGTTATGGTATTCCATTAATTGATGTTCCACCGATACGCCTACTCATTACGGATTCGGTTCAACCCGATGAGCGCCTAACGCCAGGGATATCGATCCGCTTCAACTCTGCGGCGCAGATGATTGCAGGCGATACATTTACAATTAGCGATGGAACGACACAGTTGACGTTCGAAATGGATGATGTCATCGATGGCCTATCTGTTGCTGCTGGTAACATTGCCGTCCCGTTCAATGTTGCGGCCATAGATGGAAGAACTGGTGCACGGCGCAGTGAATCGGCAGAAGAAATCGCTGGGCGTGTCCGTGAGATCATCAATTCACCAGCAATTCAAGCGCAGTTGAAATTGTCTGCCAACTTGCTCAACAATGATCGTACGACCGCAACTAGCAGCACGGTCGTACTAATTGGCCAGCCGACAGTTAACGTCCCAACGACGGTAGGAACGACGATCGTAAGCCAAGGCGTTGGGACATCAAACCGAGAACGACAGCAAGGTCAAATCGTTGTCGACGCGACCCGTATCACCAGTTCATCGGGTTTCGGGGCAACGATTTCTTCTTCAGCGAGGGAGACGAGCACTGACCCACTATTGAATACGCAAACGGTCGTCCCAGGCTCGCCGAGAAATACGATTACGCTTAATACCGAGCGGCTGGCGCCGGGAGCTGTCATCATGAATAGTGAATTCCTGTTCAACGGTTTGGGTGGAATCAGTGTGCAAGGCGCAACCGGTACAACTGGTCTACCGTCTGCGGCTGTGCCGTTTGTTCGACTAGTAAACAACTCGATAGTCGGTGGTACAGTGAGTGCGATCACTCGCTTCGCTCCAACAGTCTATGGAGGCCAGTTCTTCAATATCGGTGACTTGGCATTTGCAGACAACGTAGGCAGCTACCTGCCATTGCTGGCTGGTGGACCTGCACCGCTTACAGGCCTCGACGATCGAAATGCTGCCGTTGGGGCACCTAATTTTAGTGGTACGGGAGAGCCATTGGTTAGAGAAGGTGTCGTCAGTCTTGGGCGTGGTGGGCAGATTGTGTTGCAGTTTACCAATAACTTGCTTACCGGATCTGGCAATGCCAACCCTGACTTGATGGTCTTTGAAGTGGGTGATTCTGAAGAAGTTTTGGTGGAAGTCAGTGCCGACGGCAGTCGCTACACTTCAGTAGGGCGCGCATCGGCAGCCTCTCCGACAATTGATATCGACGCCTTTGGCTTCAATTCCAATAGTCGACTGGCCTACGTACGATTGACGGACATCATCAACCAAGGCTCAGCGTCAGGCGATTCGGTAGGGGCTGACATTGATGCAGTGGGTGCGATATCAAGCGTCGCAGTGGATAACTTCCAAGCTGGCGGTCAAGGTATTTCGGTTACCAACAATGCGACTGCAACATTACTTAACAATGTTGTGGTGAATTCCACGACCGGAATAAATGTAGACGCATCAAGTTCTTCAACAGTCGTCGGTGGAACCACCTTCCAACGCAACACTACCAATGTTGCGGGCAGTGCGACGCTCGGACAGTTCTCGAACGTGGTCAACAATAACATTCCTTTGTTCGTAAATGTAAGCGGAGGCAACCTGTACCCAGCTGCTTCATCACCGCTCATCGATAGCTCGATTGACTCGTTGGAAGATCGACCATCGTTGGTGGCTGTTAAGCAACCTTTGGGAATCGCAGCATCACCGATTCTAGCACCGCAATATGACGTGAATGGCCAACTTCGGGTCGATGATCCTTCCGTCGAAACGCCGTTTGGTTTGGGCGAAAACGTCTTTAAGGATCGCGGCGCACAGGATCGAGCGGACTTCAGTGGTCCTTCAGTGATTCTTGTTCAACCGACCGACAATGACGTAGAAGGATTGGATACCAACCCGGAAACATCTGTCGTGGAGTTGACTGGCATAACCTTGAAGTACTTCGACATTCAACTATTCGACGGTATTCAACCAAGCGACCCAGGTGCAGGCTCTGGCGTCGATCCAGCGAGTGTGAAGTCGTCGTCGGTCTTGGTGTATCGCGACGGAGTTGCTTTGGCTGAAGGGGTTGATTACAGCTTCGGATACAATGCGACGAGCGGCGTGATTCGGTTGCAGCCTTTGGCGGGAATTTGGCGATCCGAAAGTGTCTACACGATTCGCTTTATTAACAAGAACGAATCGTCAGTGGTCGCTAAGGCGGGTGCGAACTATCTCGACGGGGAATCGTTCCAAATAATCGACGCAGGCGGTAGTGTCACAACGTTTGAATTGGACCTTGGGTATTTGATTACTGTTCCAAGCATCGGTATTGACGCTAACGTGATCGACGGAACGACCTTTACGATCGATGATGGCACTCGAAGGTTTACGTTTGAGTTTGATAACAATGACTCGACCACTGCTGGCAACCGAGTGATCAAGTTTGCCGCCAACCCGACGCCTGAGAGCATAGCCGCTTCGATAGCAGCCGCGATTTCGGCGACATCCTTAGCGGTAACAGTTACCGATCTTGGCGACGGTCGAGTTCAAATTCAGGGATCACAAAGTGTTTCCCTTATTCCAAACGACAGTGGCTTAACGGTTAGCGGCCAACCGGGAGTTCGATCCGTTTTCGGATTGCAGATCCCACTTCAAGGTGGTGTTCCCTTTGGCATAACAGATGGGCAGACATTTGTTATTGACCGTAGTGGTGCTCCAGTAACTTTTGAGTTGGATACTAACGGCAGTGTACTGGCAGGTAACGTTGCAGTTCGTTTTGTGACCGGAGCTAGTGCTACGCAAATTGGTAACGCACTAGTTTCTGCGATCACTGGAGCCGGGTTGGGACTTAGTCCAGCCTACCTTGGGAATGGTTTCGTACAGCTGGGCGGCGATGCCAACACACGTTTGACATTGACATCCACAGTCCTCACACAACGGGGAGTGCCTGGACTATCGGCTGCTGTGTCCATTCCAATTTCAGCTTTGGCGACTAACAGCGCTGACAACGTGGCTGTCTTGATCGAGCGAGCAATCGACAGTGCCAATTTGTTAGGTGTAACCACCACTCGGTTTGGTTCGCGAGTTGTTATTGAGGGTGCGCGCGGGGTTGCAGGAACCAGTGTTGATGCAATCGGCCCAATTCGAGATTTCGCTGGAAATCTGCTCAAGTCGAACCAAGTTGACGGAACAACTACCCTAACCATCTTCCTTGGTGAAGGTCTTGACTATGGTGATGCTCCAGAACCGAAGTACGCTTCACGGGCTGCCAACGATGGTCCTCGCCATACTGTTGTTAACGGACTTAGTCTAGGACTGAACGTAAGTACTGATGCTGACGCGAAACTACCAGATGCCGACAGCGATGATGGCGTGACGTTTACTCAGTTGTACTCCGCGTTCAATACGAGCTTCACGGTGACAGTCACGAATACAACGGGTTCAGTTGCCTACTTGTCATACTGGTTTGACTATAACTCTGACGGTGTTTTCTCAAATACCGAGGGGACGCAAAATGTCAGCTTATTACAGTTCGCCATTCCGTCTTCAGCGACTACCGTAACCCTGCCAGCGTTCACCACCTTGGTACCTGCATCCGCGGTTGCTGGCACGACCTATGCTCGATTCCGATTGAGTACAAGTCGTGATTCAGTCGCTAAACCGACTGGTTCGGCAATGGATGGTGAAGTCGAAGATTACGCGATCAACATTTTGCCAAATCCGTATAAGAATCCTTCGAACATCTCGACAGTAAAGGATGCGTCTGGAAACAATTTGGACGTGAATGCTGATAGGGCTGTATCACCGATTGATGCACTCCAGATTATCAACTACCTTAACAACCCCGCTAAGCCGCGGCAGTTGACGTTGCCTGTTAATCAACCGGTGCCCCCGTATGTCGATGTCAATGGAGACGGAGTTGTATCGGCACTGGATGCTCTACTGGTTATCAACTTCCTCAACGCTCTTCGGGCGTCGGGAGAAGGAGAAGCGACGGATTCGCTCGCAAACGACTCGTTGGCATTCGGATCAGGAGAAGCGACGATTTTGGCCAGCAATTGGGCGGCGGGCCTGGAAAACATCTTGGTCGGCAAGCGTGAAGAGGACAAAAAAGTCACTCAGCCGATCGTAGCGACAGTGGATGCTGCCTTACTGTCGACCTTGTCGGATGATGACTCAGCGGTCGATTTCCAAGTTCAGCCTGGTGTAGACGTAAACGTTTGGGATGACTTGTTTGCCGAAAAAGATGCGGCTGACGATGCTTCTGCAGGTTTTGGCCAGGGCGCTTCCGTCCATGACCAACTGCTAGCCAGTTTCTTCCGGAAATAGTTCTTCCGATTAGAAAAATGTGTGACAATTTGCAATCGCTGCATCCCACCTAGTGTGGGGTGACAGCGATTTTGCATTCGGTTCTACCGCCAATAGCGATTGTAGCCTCGACGTGTAAAAATGGGCTGGTTTAATGGACTCAGCCACGTTGAGGGAACGCGCGACCGTGTCTAGAGTCAAAGGGTAGGCCTGCTGATTTGGCGGGTTGCATTTTCCATAGGAAGTGATCCATGGCCCGCTTCAATCGAATAAAACGAGTCTCGAGGAGTATTCGTCGGTTGAAAGTTGAACAGCTTGAGCTGCGGCAGATGTTCGCTGGCCTGCCTTTTGGTGCAATCGAAGAGGATACGGCTGAGTTTATGCTTGGCCGGGTGGCAGTGACACCCATTTTCCTCGAAAGCAATGGCCAAAAGGATCCGAATACCGAAAACTGGTCTCCGGCAACTATCGCCAGTGTGCTGAGCAACATCAACGAAGGGCTTCAGTGGTGGGTTGATACACTGGCTACCTTCCAGAGCGTGCACGAGCTGGAGTTTGTAGTCGACCCTACTTACGCCCAAACGCCGGTACCTACAGACTACGAACCCATTAGTCGCATTTCCAATGATTACTCATTTTGGGTGCAAGAGTTTCTAGCTGGGGCTGGTTACGGGAGCGGAATACAGTCAGGTATTCGAGCCTTCAATCAAGACCAACGTGTCAAGCTTGACACGGATTGGTCATTCACTATTTTTGTAGTTCCATCGTTTAATGACGCTGACGGTCAGTTTGCAAATGGCGGTTCTTTCTCCAAAGCTTTTGCCTTTGCGGGCGGACTGTTCGAAGTAGTGCCGGCGACGCGTCCAGCCTCCACGTTCGCCCATGAAACGGGGCACATGTTCTGGGCTAGAGATGAATATTCCGGGGGCGGTTCTTATTTCCAACGTCGCGGCTACTACAATACGCAAAACACCAATGCGGCGGACAATACAGCTGCGGGATTTGTTCAGCAGCCGAGCATCATGGCGTCTGGAACCCTGTTAGATACAGCCTATGCGAACCATGTTTCCCCGGCTTCGACTTTAGCGATGCTCGGTTGGCAAGATAGCGATAATGACGGTATTTTTGACGTTCTCGATGTGCCGCTGAAACTGACGGGTTCAGGCTATTACGATTCGCTTACAAGCACGTATAAATTTGCGGGCAACGCGACGGTTCAAACTCTGCCAAACCTGAATAACGATGGTTTCAAGAATGATATTACGATCAATCGGATCAGCGACATTGAGTATCGACTGGACGGTGGTGCTTGGCAGTCGTTCTCAAAACCGAACGTCTATGTGGCGAATTTGGATCTGTCCGTTCCTGTTACAAGCAATACAACAACCATCGAAATCCGTGCACGTGATTCGATAAGCACAGTTGTTAGTAACGTTTTCAGCGGTCGATTGTCTCGAGCTGATTCGACGCAAGTTCCGGGAATCAACGGCTATGTGTGGATTGATTCGAACAAGAATAACCTGCGTGACGCCGGAGAATTCGGCGCAGCCGGCTGGACGGTGACGGTATTAGGGCCAAACGGTGAAGCACTCAACTTGCGGCAGAAAATCGAGCCGGACAATTATCCGGATGGGCAACTGGCAAGCAACTTTAGTTCGGTTGTTACATTGTCCACCATAGGTTCCGACAGTGACGGTCGCTTGGGAGTGTTTGCCGACACAGCCAATAGCACCGGCACTAAGAACTTTCGCGGATTTTCTAGAGCCTCGCAATCCTACCTTTCAACGTGGACTGCTGGCAGTCGTAGGTTGCAGATCAATTTCAGTTCGCCAACTAGTGTCGTAGAGATTGACGCGATTGGAGCCGCTACTGCATCGTTCGGTCGCTTGGATGCTTACAATTCTTCGGGCCAGCTATTAGGCCGCTACACCACTGCCGAGCTAAGTGATGGCGGCGTCGAGAAAATGCGGATCGCGAGAGGCAACGCAGATATTGCATATGCAATTGCTTCCGGACATTCGATCGGAAACGTGCGATTGGATAACCTTCAGTTCGGAGCTGAAACCCGGACGGTGACCGGAGTTCGCGGCCAGTATGCTTTCTCTTCATTACCTGCGGGGAGTTACCGGGTTCAAGTAACTTCGCCAACTTCGAATGCGATTAGCCCCGTCGGTGGTCGCCAGAACGCAACGGTCGTTGCCAATTCGGCCACTTCCGATGTCGATTTTGGATTCGATTCCAGCACTAGCCAGTGGCAAAATCCCCTCAATCGAAACGACGTGAACCGCAATGGCGATGTTTCGCCGCTCGACGCACTACTTATCATTAATGAACTGAATGCGCGAGGAAGTCGGTTGCTTACGGGAACGAACTTCATTCCGCCCCCGTTTATTGATGTAAATGGGGATAGTAGCGTTTCACCGATCGATGTGTTGCTGATAATCAATTTTTTAAACGCACGTGCAAGTGGCGAAGGTGAGGGCCACATGGCCCCTCTTCAAGGCACTGGGAATCTCGGCAACCATGGCTCGGGACAAGTTTTCGGAAATCAGGCGGACTCTGGACTGACCGGAGCGGGAGAGTTTTACACTGAGGATGTGTGTTTTGCTGTCGCACTGAAATCCGAGCAAGTGGCTCCTTTTTTTGCTGACATCGGCGGGCAAGAGGAACTGCATGAAAAGCGAGCCG
>JANNNN010000391.1:0-5330 GCA_031398555.1 Planctomycetia bacterium
GACGACTTCAACGACACCACTATTCTGTGCAACTAGATACTGAATCGCGTCGGTGGGCTTTGCGACGGTGATCGTGTTCACTTCGGCAAAGCGATCAAAGCTAGGGAGTGCGGCGAACGCGGCCGGCGAAGCGGCTGCTTCCGCAGACGCTGGACCCTGCTGCAGAGTGGTTAGCTTGTTGTCTTGCCTTAGCAGCATGACCGAGCCAACGTTTGCTGATGCCAAACCGCGGATGTCTTTCGCTTCATTGGAAATCAACGCTACATGCGGTGCCGGCGTCGCTTCAATGTAAACCAGCTCGGCGGGCAACTCAGATGGCAAATCCCATCGCAACAATCGTCCGCTCGCGTCACAACTAAACACGGACTGCGTATTCGGAGTGAAAGCCACTGCTACGACCTGAGCTGTGTGACCCTTTAAAGTTGTCCGCGGCTGACGTGTCGCTGCATCGATCAGAACAATCGCGTGCTCCGGAGTTACGACTGCGGATTGCGAGCTGCTCAGATCAGTCGCCAGGGTCTTTCCGCCGGCTGGTAGCGCGGCGGCCAATGGAGCAAAACCCGTTTCTCGCTTCCAAATCTTAACGCTTCGAAATCCGCCCGTCGCCAATCGCTGACTATCAGGACTGAACGCGATCGATTGAACCAAGTCGATATGGGTCGCTTGAACTGGTTTTCCGTCAGCGAGCTTAAGGTTTGGATCTAGTAGATAGTCAATTTTAGGAGTCGTTGGCCCAAATGGATTGGTTGCCAAGGCGACCACGTTCCCGACCCCGTAAGCGAGATAGCTACCGTCGGGCGCGACATCGCTAGCGTAGATTGGTTTCAGCGTACCAGTTATATCACGCCAGTTCATCGTAGTGGTTGTTGCTGAAGGTGCAGGCGCACCCGCAACGATCCAGGCTTTCAAAAGTGCCACTTCGGCCTCTGTCAGGCGTTTCGCGCCAACTGCATTGTCGGCTGGCGGCATGGCTGAATCGTCCGTCGCCACAATGCGCGCCAGCAATTCGCCTTTTTCAACCATGGCGGGCACCACCGCTTCGCCGCTGTCGCCGCCCTTCATTAGCGTCGCAAAGGACTCCAAAACCAAACCACCTTCAGGTTTCTTGGCATTGTGGCACGCGCTGCAATTGCGAGTCAGCAGCGGAGCAATTTGTACGGCGAAATTGACTGATTCCTGACCTCTGACTAGGGAAGATGACAGCAACAAAGCAAGCAACATTGCATAACGCATGATCGGAATATTCGTTTTGGTAGGTGGGATTTTGTGTGGGGGCGAACTATTTGGTCATGGGTGCCGGAATCGCAAGGTTGACAAGGATTCTATTCCTCGCCTGCAACCCGGCTCGCAACGCCTACTGCGCAACAACTGCGGCTGCAATTGTCAAGCCAGCGGTCACCGTTTGACTCAGGGCATGACCATTGAACTTGCAGTCCATTTTAATTGGAATAATCACAGATGTCGGAGTTGCAGTAGCGGGAATTTTTACAACAACTTTTGCAGTATCCATGCCGGCAGGAATTTGCACGTTTGGGAGTTCTAGACCTTCAATGGGCGGTTTACCAGCTAATGAAAGGTCCACGGCGTCGGCGAAACCGAAAAGCCGCTCTATTTTCACCTCAATTGTTTGCTCGGTACCGGCCGCTCCTATCATTCCCTCAATGGGGGCAGAACGAACCGGCGTCTCGATAATTTGGATTCGCAGCGGAGTGGTTGGAAAATAGGCGGTTACATCGCGTTCGGCGGTCGACTTCTTAAGTTGATCGACTCGTTCGTTGGCGGCCTTAAGAGCGGCATCAAACTTGGGTTTCTCAGCCGCTTGTGCTGGATCTTCAGCGGCGGCTTTTAGTTTCGCAGCGTAGGCCTCAGCCGCAGCATGAGCTTGAGGATTTGGTCGCCACTTGATGGGTGATTCATTTTGCATCCAGAACGTGTATTCGCCAAGCGGCGCGTCGGGTGCAACGACTAGTTCTGCCTTCGCTTCGCTTTTGTCGCCCTCTACAGCGATCTCACCCAGCGTGACTTTTGGGGGCAGGTTTTGTGGGCGCAAAGTGCATTTACCTGAACCGCCTGGCCGCCGAGTTACCTTTACAGGAAAGGGCAACTTACCGCCTCGCGACATTTCTAACGTTTGCCCGTCGCCAATCGTTACGAGAAGTGGCGCGGTGTCTAGGCCGTTAGCGCGTAGAGTGAGGTTAGCTGCCAATCGCGATTCGATCGTGTTTCGCGTTGGCGTTATGCCACGCAGCGTGGTGCTGGCCATAGCGGTGTGTTCCTGAGGTGCTATACCGGGTGCAGAGGCGTCGAGGGAGCGGCCAATAACGCTGATATTTCCAATCCATTCGGCTGCGTCGTCGGCCGCTTTCAATACCAGCATCGCATCGTTCGCACCCGCCGCGACCACAGCTTTCTCGCAGGTCACTCCGGCTGGAAGGCCTTCGACTCGCAATTCAATCGCTTCGCTGAAACCATCGCGACGTGTGACGAGTACATGAACTGCTTCGGTACCGCCTCGCATCAAATTGGTCGCCCAGTTCTTCGATTGCGCTGGGTCTTTTGAAGGAAACGGCTGATAGGCGAGCAATTCAAACGACGGTTGAGCTTCGCGAACGGTTAACACAAAATTGAGCGCTTCGCTGGGGCGGGCACCGGTGGCATTGTCGGCAAGCAGCACGCGATAAGTTCCATTCTCAGGAGCTGTGAACTGCAGATAAGGATCTCGCATCCTTAGCTTCATCGCCACCGGGCCTATGGTGGCTGCATCATCCTGTTCGGCCAGTTGCTTGAGTGTTTCTTTGCCTGCGGCGTCAACATTCACTTTGTAAATGATGACCCGAGGATCTGTTAACTGATCCAATTTTGCCGAGTTAACTTCTACCCAAAGTACTTGCCCAGCGTTCGCTTTGAAATCAAAGTTCAAGCTGGGCGCATCGGCTGGAAATCGACCGCTCTCGGTAAATGGAATCGTGCGTTCTGCATTGGGCTCCAGCGTACTGGGCTCCAGCGTACTGGGCGACTCAGGTTTGGGAACGGCCGTTAACCACTGAGCGATCGAGGCGGAGGGATCGGCAATTAACGGCCTGAGACCGTTTGGTTTCGCGCCGCGTTTTGCAACACTCATCGATTGGCCGCCAGTCGAGCATAATCTCTTCAATTCATTTTCTGGTGGCGTCGGTGTAGTCGACCGATCGACGCTTGCCTGTAAAGCGAATGCGAATCCTTCACCACCCTGATACAGAAAGTCGTATGCTAACAGCGTGTAAGTTCCGTCGGCTGGCGCATTATAAATCAGCTCTGCCGGAAACTCGCCGATCGCCCGAGCTCTGGCGACTTCGTGGCCGTTTGGATCGAGAAGTGCCAGAGCCACGACAGCTCGCGAGTCAAGTCGTCGGGCGTGGGCACAAACATAAAGGCGGTCGTTTGCGGAAATCGCTACTTGGTAATAGTTGCGTCGCTGCGGAAGAGTGCGATCGACAGTCACCTGTTGTAGCGATAGTTCGACGGCGGCATCCGGTTTTGTATGCTCAGCTTCAACGAAATGCACAGGAGATTGCGTGACCAGGAAAGCTCGGGGATTGGATAAACCAAAGCGGCCTTTCGCGCGAATTTCGTACATTCCGGAAGGAACTTCCGGTGCAATCGACACCGAAAACTGACCGTACTGAGGTTGCAGTTCGGTCTCCAGCAGTCTGGCTGGCAGCGTTTGCAAAGTGCCGGCAATGCCGGGGTGCGAAAATACCAATTGGTCAACTTCGTCGAGTTGCTCCCCTTCGCTGACTCGCATCGGAAAAGTGCTCGCCGCTTGCCCAACTGCTCGCGAAACAGCCGACAACTGGATCGCTGGAATTTGAGCTGGAAGTCTCGGGCAAACGAGAATCGCGCACAGTAAGGCCAGCGCAACGCGCAACTTTTTAGAATTGAGGTTCATGCGATCCAGTTGGTAATCAGGTGTCAGTGGTTGAAAACAAATTCCTTGCTATTGATCAACGCCCACACGAGATCCTCATAAGCTTCGCGCAAATTGGCTTTTTTCCGTTCGATATAATCGAGTGCGGTTTGAAGTTCTTCCGGGGTCGGTTGACGGCTAAAGGCGCGTAGGTACAGTTCGCGGAGGTGGGTAGGATGATCAGCCGAACTGTCCTTAGCAAGGCGGGCAGGATTTGCAGTCTCGTTTGCCAGCTTGGCTTGAACATCGCTTGAGTTCAGCAGGTGAAGGCTTTGAGCAAGGGTGGCTTCCTGCGAGCGTTCGCATTCGCAAGCTGACGCTGAATCGGGGCGACCGAATACCGTCAAGAAGTACGAATTGAAACTTGTATCAGGCAAACTGACTGCGCGAGTACCGGCAGGCATGCCGTCGAAAGCGGTGGTCGAACCGACAACTTGATCGATTGCATCCAACAGCACTTCGGCTTGCAAACGCTTAGGATAATATCGCGAGTAACTCGACTGGTCAGCCAAATTCTGTTCGTTGGCTTCAGAGCTAAGTCGATAAGTTGTCGAAGTGCAAATCAATCGTACCAAACCCTTCATGTCATATTTTGAATCAGCAAAGAACTTGGCAAGTCCATCGAGCAGTTCCGGGTTCGCTGGCGGATTGGTGACACGTAAGTCGTCTTCAGGTTCAACCAGACCGCGTTCGAAGAAGTGCTTCCAATAGCGATTGGTCAGTGATCGCGCGAAGAAAGGATTTTCGGGTGCAACCATCCAATCCACTAAATTGTTGCGGGGGTCGTCAATAGCGGTCACTTCGAGATTCGCTCCGTCCAGGCCGGCTGGCTGCAGCGACTGACCGGATTTCGGATGTTGGGCGGATGCGTTGCCAAGGCGCGAAACGAAGATTGGCTGCTCTGGCGTCGCACCCTCCTTAGTTGTCATCTTCGTAAAAAACGCAGACATGTGGAAATAGTCCGCTTGGCTCCACTTTTCAAATGGATGATGGTGGCAGCGGGCGCATTGGATTCGCTGACCGAGAAATAACTGAGCGGCATCTTCAACACGTGACTCCGTATTAGCCACCCCGCGGTACCACACAACGGCTGGATTGGTTTCCACCGAACCGGTAGCGGTCAGCAATTCTCGCACAATTTTATCGAAGGGTTTGTTGTCATAAAAACCATTACGCAAACAATCTAGGAACGCGAACGAATTGAACAACTCCGCTTGACCATTGCGTTTGTTGCGCAAGATCGCGGTCCATTTTTTCGCGAAAAAGTCGGCGTAATCAGGGCTTTCGAGCAAGCGGTCCACGACAGCCGAATATTTGTTTTCAGTTTTATCGGCCAGGAATGCCAGGGTCTCATCCAAGTTGGGCAAACGACCGGCGATATCCA
>JANNNN010000404.1:0-4368 GCA_031398555.1 Planctomycetia bacterium
GTTCAAGCTCAATCAGAGCCTGCAGCGCCCGACTCGCCACCGGGGCAAGTTATCACGAGTGCTGATCAATTGGCTCGGCTGTTCAACGCGCTCACCGATGGTGGCAAAGTCACGTTGCCACCCGACGCGGTGGTTATCCCCTTTGACGCGGCCCAACCGGGTAAACTCAAAGAGACCGACAAGCTGCTTGTTCCTTACGACAAGTACGTCGAACTCTGGAATCGCGCTAACCCTGATAAGCGACTTGTAGATCCCTCGCTTCCAGCCAACTTCGCGTGGTCTGCGGCCAACTACTCAGTGACCCTCGATGGCAACGATTCGCTGCGCATGACGGGGACACTTACGATTGATCAATACACCGACAAAGAGATCGCTATTCCACTGGCCCTCTCGGGATGCGTTATCGAAAACGCCTTGCTTAACGGCAAGACACCGCGTTTGCAAATGTTAAGCGTTGAACCACAAGCAGCTGGCGCCCAAGCGGTGCAAATGCCCGTCCAGCCCGCACCAAACACGACAATGTATGTTATCCACACGCAAGGTAAGGGCCGCAAGGAACTCGAATTGCAACTCCGCTGGCAACTGGATAAACGAAGCGGCTGGAGGGGCATTGAAGGGACATTGCCAGCAACCCCTGCGTCAGAACTGACAATCTCGGTTCCAAAGTCCAAGACCGAAGTCCGTTTTGCTGGCGGCTTTGATCGTGGCAACTTCGAGACTGCAACCGAGAATGAACAGCTTGTGACTACGCTTGCCAGCGATGGTCGATTGTCGCTCACTTGGCGCGACAAAATCACCGAGGCGTCCATTGACCAAGGGTTAACAGTTCAAGCTCGGGCCGTGTTCGATATTCAAGAAGACGCCTTGAAGCTCGCCTGGCATGGTCAGTTTGAATTTCGGCGAGGACGCCGCGAGTCGTTCACTTTGAATGTTCCCAAAGACTACTTGGTGGAAAAAGTTGTCGGAGGAAACATCCGTGGCTGGTCAGTCAAAACGACCGATGCAGCTCAACAAGTAGATGTCGAGTTGCTGACGGCGGTAACCGATCGTGAAACACTTGTCGTTTTCATTTCCAAGCAAACCGCCATTGACACACAAGCCACAACGCAAGTTACAGTGCCCCAAATCAGCGTGCCAGAGGCGATGCTCCATCAGGGGCATATCGCAGTTCGACGTAGCCATCTGCTTGATGTGAGGGCGGAAGTGACGAATGGGTTGACCCGCATGGAAGCCGTCGATGAATCGGCATGGTTGTCTGGACATGAGATCGCGGGCATCTTACCTATTAAAGTCTATCAAGCCTATCGCTACGCCCAGGTTCCATTTGATCTAAAACTCACCGTAAGTGCGATTCAGTCAAAGTTGCGAGTCCAGTCACAAACGCTGCTGAAAATTTCGCAGCTTGAACGTACGCTTGAAACGCGGCTGTTGATCCGTAGTAGCGACCGACCGATTTATCGCTTGCAGATTGCATTGCCTAATGAATGGACACTGCAAACGCCAGAAGTACCCAGCAGTTTCCAATGGTCGCTTGGTCCTTCCGGCGATCGACAAGTGATGCAAATCTATTTGGCCAACGGTCAATCCACTGAGTTCTCTGTAATTTTGCGAGGCAAAATCAGCAGCGAGACACGCGCCAACGTACCGATTCCACTTCCACAAATCGAAGTGATCGATGCGGAGCGGCAAAGCGGAGCGATCGTCGTTCAAGCAGACCCTGCGTATGATGTACGAGCTGAGAATCTACAAAATTGCGATCCCGCTTTGCTCGATTCTGTTAAAAACTGGTTAGCAAACAAGCAACGCGAAGCGGCACGCACCGTCATTCGTTTCGAAGCTCCGCAGTACAGCGGCCAGTTACAAGTTTCAACTCGCACGCCGATCATCACCAGCTACAGCGTCACGAACGTCAAAGTTACAGACCGTTCAATAGAAGAGACGCTGTTCATTGAAGCTAACATTCGTTCAGCGGGTATACGCGAGTTTGTATTCCAGATGCCAGCCAGCCTGGCCACTGCGAAAATTCAAGCACCCCATGTGCGCCAAAAAATCATTCAGCCTGTAGTGGACGCCCCTGGTCTGGTGCGAGTTCAGTTGTTGCTTCAAGACGCAATCATGGGACAGTTTCGAGTAGTTGTGGAACATGATCGAGAGCTCACAAACGGACCTCACACCGCACCCCTTCCAACCATCGAGACCGGCACCACAGATCGGCGACTGGTCACGCTCGAGAATGTCGGGCGCGATGAATTGGTCGCTGGCCAAGTTGAATTTTTCGAGTCTCTAGATCGATCGCAACTCCAGCAACGTTTTCAAGCTGATCTACTAGGCGGTCGTTCGTCCCAGGCCTACTTGGCCAAGGAAGGCGGCGCGACTCCATTGTTAACCTACTCCACTAAAACGCGCATTGCCCTCACCACTGCCGGCGCAAGAATTGGACTTGCACAGACGCTGTTGGTTGTGGACGAAATGGGAACTTATCGAGCAACGCAAGAGTACCGCGTCGAAAATCGGACAGAGCCCTTTCTCGAAGTCGAACTGCCCGAGGGTTCCCGAATGTGGACGGTCCAGGTTGCGGGTGAACCGGTGAAACCTGCCCTTGCCGCATCAAGTTCAAAATCCCCTGGACAACGCGTTCGTATTCCGCTAATCAAGACCGCTGAAGGGGACCTCGACTATCCCGTGGTGATCAAATATGGCGGACGGATCGCGACACCGAAGTGGTTCAGTCGGGTCGATTTTCCATTGATCCATACGCTCAACATCAATGTCGAATTATCGCAAGTTCGACTGCGATTGCCGGACGCTTATGACTGGTTTAATTTCGATGGAACGCTTGGGCGTGTCGAGAACGAGAGTGAACTGCAAGCCGGTTGGTTGTCCTACCGCACGCGCCAGTTAACAGAGTTGACGCAGTTGCTTGGTAGCCAGGGAAGTATGACAAGTGACTACACCAAAGCTCGCGCACTCAGTAATCTATCCGAGCTGCAATCGACCATTCAGCAAAACAATATGTACTTCTCACAGCAAGCAGTTGTCAGCGAAGAATTCCGAAAGCAATTCTCGAGCAACTCTTCGGCACTTCAGAGTGCACAGCTACAAGCGAGCCAAGTGCAGCAAGGGCAAACGGTTGAAATGCGCGGAAACCGCGACCTACTCAACGATCTATACGGTTCGCAATCGAACGGCCGATCCTTCAATTCCCTCGGCGACTTGGGACTGAATTTTGTGACACCCAATGCGACTGCTGAAGATTCAGTTTCTAAGTCGGAAACCGTCTTTCAACAAAACGCATGGTTGTCTCAAAACAAGCTCGGCAATGCCCCCTCTGAGGAAGTGAGTCGACTGCAGATCGAAGGAAAACTCCAGGCTGCAAAGCCCCAGAGTCAATTGCCTCAAGTGGAACTTTCAGGGCCGCTTGCCCGACAGGCCGGGGATATCCACGCGCCGAAGGCTGGAAAGAAAATGGCCCCATCGCAGCCAAGTCAAAACAATGAGTCGCAAGCCTCGCGATACGGTAAACGTCTACAAGATCAGAACGCGAATCGCAGTTTTTCACCCAATCAGCCAGGGGCGCAGGCCTTTGACTCCGTTCCAAATTTCACGCCACAACAGGGCGTCGAGAATAGAATGAGTGCCGCCATGGGAGGCATGGGAGGCATGGGAGGCGAGATGCCGCAAAGTGCGCCAGCAATGCCCGATCCCGCGATGAATAATCAATACTCTGATGCGTTGAATACGGCGAATCCATTTCAATCTAACGCGATCGCCATGCGTGCAGCCAGAGGTGAAGTAGCCAATGCCGCCTTCATGGCAAGTTTAGATGTTGACTTGCCAGTGCGTGGGCGCGAGTATTTTTTCACCACACCGCGCGGCGAAGTCGCCCTGTCGGCTCAAGGTATCGCGACGCAAATCTATCAGCGGCTCTATGCAATCTTAGCCGTGCTCGCATTGGCAGCAGGGGCTTGGATACTCTACTGGATTTGCCTACGATGGACCCAAACACGTTGGGGCACTATCACGATTTTTAGCGCCCTCGTGCTGGCCGGCGCATTTAGTTTGGTACTGGGATACCTTCCCATCTATGGCATGCTGTCCCTGCTTGCGGCGATTGTATTGGTTGTCGCAAGACTTGAAATGCGTGCCCCACTGACTAACTAGTACTAGTCTAGTCTAGTGCTTTGTCCAGATTAGATTTTTTAGGGTTGCACGTGGGTTGGACTCTAGCATTGGTTTGGTCCTATCAGCCGGAAAGCGTTAGCTTCCGATTAGGTCTTCAACCTGAGGCTAATGAGAGCGTCCCGCTTACGATAATGGTCGTTACGTTAGTTTAGACTTATCAGCCGGAAGGCGTTAGCCTCCGGTTAC
>JANNNN010000303.1:0-1998 GCA_031398555.1 Planctomycetia bacterium
CATGAGGCGACGAACGTTCCAACGAAGCGTTGTTTGGCGAGGTCGAATCCGAGCGTGATGACGGACCGCATGGGTTGACTATCCGGGCAATTGCTCTCCATTTCTGCCAGCGTCCACAGCGATCCCAGTGAACGCGTTGACTGCTTACCCGTCGATTTCATGGGCGGCTGGTCCGGGCCCATTATGCATTCCGATTCGAAAGTCCAGTCACCCACAAGCTGGAGAAGCCATTGGTGTTCGGGCGTTGGTTGAGGTATTTCCATCGTCAGTTCGTTTCCGTTGTTGTTTGGAGATTTGGTAAGACTTCGATTCGAGCGGGACGGTCCGTTTACTGAACGGCCGCCGGGCCCATCCAAAAGAGTCCCCAACCGTGGCCGTCGAGATCATAAAAGCCGTGCTGGTACATGAAGCCATGATCTTCCGGATCATGTGCCTGTGAACCGCCTGCCGCGAGGGCTTTGCCCATAAGGTCTTCCACTGCGGAACGACTCTCACATGACAGGCTAATCAGCGTATGGCAAACTTTCGTGGGGTCAGCGATCTCCTTCGAAGAGAGCTCCTTGAACTTGACGTGTGTGCCCAACATCAAATAGATCGTGTCGCTGATGACGATGCTGGCCGCAGTTTCGTCAGTGAACTGCGGATTTTGCTTGTAGCCGAGCGCCTCGTAGAACCGCACCGAGTTCTTCAAGTCCTTGACTGGCAGGGTGACGAAAATCTTGGTGGACATGGTGTTTCCTTGTGGCTGAGGTTGCGTTCCGTTGAGCGGGCGATTCCTGCGTTTCATGAAGTAGTCGAACCAGATTCCGGCTAATCAACAACCCAAACAAGATTTCCTGAAAAATCCACAAAGGTCCATTGACGATAAAAGTTGTCAATGGTTATCCTGTTTACCTTATTGCAGTTGAAGTCATCGTTGATCCCGCCGCCGCGACCGTGGCTCTAGATCCCATTCGGTGTCGATTGCTTGCGGAATTGAAGGAACCTGCCTCCGCTGCGATACTTGCGGAACGGGTAGGGATTGCTCGCCAAAAGGTCAACTACCATTTGAGAACCCTCAAAGCTGACGGACTCATCACTGTCGCCGAAGAGCGACTTTGGGGCGGTCTCAATGAGCGGCTGATGGTGGCGACGGCCGCATCCTATGTGGTCTCGCCGAATGCGATGGGGCCGGTGGCCGTCAATCCAGATCAAAAAATCGACCGACTCTTTCCCCTCGGCCCACATCAATCCCATCTGGATCAACATCGATGACAAACCGGTCCGCGTGAGAGCCAGTGCCGAGTGGTGCCTTGCCGCGCTCGAACCCCCGCAGCCTTGAGCCTGCATCCCGACGGACGCCGCATTGCTCTGCTAGTCTCAAAGTCTGCCAACGGCAATGCGATTCGCAGTCAACTAGGAGCTAACCTCTTCGCCCGTCGCAGAGTTGGCGGTATCGTTTGAAGCAGCCCAGAACCAATCGGTGTTGGCATCACCCCAAAGTATATCTGAGGCCAAATCGTCGAGGATGGTGCTTGTGTCGAGGTAGAATCCTGAGTTCAGCCCATCTCTCTGAACGCCCTTTATACGAGAGACTCGCAGGGCATACGCAGCGTCCGTTCTGCGCCATTCGCTTAGTATGGCAACAAGCGCTATACGATGGACTATTCCACTCGATTCATCGGCGTATGTTGTTTTTCCACCGACGAGAATATCATCACCATTATTTCCATGTAGCGTGTCAGTACCACTCCCTCCGAAGATAAGGTCGCGACCATTGTTGCCACTCAAAGAGTCCGCACCTGCAAGTCCCATAAGGATGTCGTCGCCGCTACCTCCAAGAATAATGTTGTCCAATGCGTTGCCTATAAGGAAATCATCGCCGCTTCCGCCAGTGAGATTCTCAAAATTAGTTTGGCAAACTGATAGAGCGTGATACCACCAGGAATGCTGCGAAACAGTTTCACCACGCAGCCATCTCCGGCGGCAATGACGGGCGTACCGCGCGGCGCATGGATG
>JANNNN010000417.1:0-3199 GCA_031398555.1 Planctomycetia bacterium
CTGGACTGAATGGATCAAAATAGATCGCGTCAAACGGCTCAGATTGGTCGTAGTCGACCGCATTGCCGACAAGTATCTCTAAACTGATCTTATCTCGAAACGTACAGCGATAGGCACCCGATGAGGGCATCCTTGTCAGCCTCCTTCGACACTCAACAAGTTCGCTCAGCAGGCTGTTCGCAACTACAATCAATTCACCAAATTCCTCCTGATAGATGGAGCTGAGTGAGCTGCCCGTCAGTTGCAGTTCGCCCAAAATTTCTGCCGGCAACAGTGAAATCTCCAGGGCTCGATATCGCAAGGCAGCACCCTGTATCAACGCATCGGCAGCCGTCAGAAGGAACGCCGTCGCCGTCCCAAATCCGTACTCCAATACCTCGCTACTCTGCCCGTTTTTGAACCTCTAATGCACACCGCTGTTTAATAAGTAGACCACCAGCGACTCTGCCACTGCGCCACAACCGCTGTGATAAGTTTCATCCAGCCTCTCATCCCACAACGTACGGCTTCCATCGTCCGTAATTTGCCAATGCAATCCAGCAGACGAAGTTGGAGTAGTTGGACGTTTAGGAACCGCCATCAAATTTCGGCCTCGACTACCTGTTTTTTCATCCATGCGACCACGAGTCCTCATTTTACGTTGCGTCGGGAGACCGAGGCTCCTGCCGAGTCTTTCTCGGGCGCATCGCGAAAACGCCACTGTACTTGTAAACGTCCACTCACGCATCCGAAAAGCTCGGCAGGAGCCTCGTTCCACCGATCGAACGAGACCTCGGGCGATCGAACGAGTCCACGAGAGACCGAGGCTCCGCCGAGTCTTTCTCGTGCGATCGCGCTCACGTTACTGTACTTGTGAACGTCTACTCACGCATCCAAAAAGCTCGGCGGGAGCCTCGGTCGCCCCGTTCTCCCGGCCGAACGAACCCCAAAATTTAATCTGGACAAAGCACTAGTACTAGTGACTTTTCTCAGCTTGACTTTGCTAAATTGTCGTTTTCCAACCCTCAAAAGCCGTAGACGCAAAACCGCTTGGCGTCTTCATGCCCACTTCGTAAACCACTAGACTTGCTGATAAAATACCGTTCCCAAAAAACTTAATTCGACTGAACATCCGTCAAATCAACAAGACAACCAATGATCGATCAGACATCTGTGCGAACTCCGAAGCGGGTCGCAGTAATCGGCAGTGGGCTCGGTGGGCTTTCAGCGGCCTGCGTTCTAGCGGCCCGCGGACATGAAGTAACACTATTCGAAAAGAACGAATGGCTGGGCGGGAAAGCAGCCGAACATCGCGCCGATGGCTTTCGTTTCGACATGGGACCGACCATCTTAACGCTGCCAGGTGTCTTAAAACGCATCTTCGAGGAAGCGGGCAAACGCATCGAAGACTACCTTCAATTGGTTGAGCTCGATCCACAGTGGCGATGCTTCTTCGAGGATGGCACCTCGCTTGATCTGGTTTCTGATACTGTTCGCATGCAACAAAACTTGCGAGACTTATCGGGTGACGATAAATCTGCGGATGGCTATGGCAAGTTCATCAACATGTCGCGGGGCTTGCATGACGTCTCCGAACGATTCTTCTTCTGGAAGAGCGTTGGCGGCATAGCGGATACATTCGAAGCGACCGGCGCATTCAACTTGAATGTCCTAAAGGATGTTTTGTCGTTGCGAATGGGCCAGTCAGTGGCCGCCGTCGTTCGTAAGCATGTTCCCGATGCTCGCGTTGCTCAGATGATTGATCACTTCACGCAATATGTTGGTTCGTCCCCCGAAGCCTCGCCAGCAGTCCTGTGCGGCATAGCGCATATGCAGACCAAGGAAGGCGTTTGGTACCCAATAGGCGGAACACGAGCGGTCCCAAACGCGCTTGCCAAACTGGCCGCCGATCTTGGCGTTACGGTTCGCTGCAATACCGATGTTGATGTCATCGAAACAACCGCCAGTCAAGTCACCGGTGTGCGCTTGGTTAGCGGCGAGTCGATGCAATTCGACGCAGTTGTTTCGAACTGCGACTCAGTAAGAACGCATCGCGAACTGCTTCGCGGATACGCCGGCCCGACACAGTTCACTCGTAAGAAGAACTTCGAACCGGCTTGTTCAGGCGTTGTGCTGTATCTTGGACTGCGCGAAGCCTACGATCATTTGCTGCATCATAACTTTGCATTCTCCAAAGACCCTCATGAGGAGTTTGATTGGATTTACAAGCGTGGCTATCCTGCCCCAGATCCGACTTGCTATGTCTGCGCCCCTGCACGGACTGAACCCGAAGTTGCACCACCTGGCGGCGAAGCCCTTTACGTTCTAGTACACACGCCCTACTTGCGGCCCGATCACGACTGGTCGCACATGTTCCCCGAGTATCGCGAAGTCATCCTTGAGAAGCTTGAGCGCACTGGAGGCATGAAAGGCTTACGCGATCGCATAGTGAGCGAATCGTCGCTTACTCCGGAAGGCATTCACAAACGCTATCGAGTCCTCAACGGAGCCATCTATGGTCTGGCCAGCCACGGAAAATTCCTCGGCGCCTTCAAACCCGCCAATCGCAGCCGGGACTTGCACGGGCTTTACTTGGCTGGCGGAGCTGCTCACCCTGGACCCGGTATGCCCATGGTGCTCATGAGTGGCTGGATCGCTGCTGATAGCCTCGATACAGATTCGCAAAAAGTGCTTCGTTAGTCGCATGCTTTCAAATTTGAAAGCTAAAATTTAATCTGGCTTTTGTATCTCGTCAACAATCTCAGCAAGCCTAAGCATCGTCAGTTCGCCAAACTGCGTTGGCCTAGGAATGTTACCATCTGACGCCGCAAAAGATTCATCAGGAATGCTTAGCTTAAAATGCTCTTCAAGTTCCATGATTAGCTCTACTAAATCCAAGTCATCGGCACCAAGGGCAGCTAACGAAGTGCTCTCTTTAACTGCCTTTACGTCCACCCCGAGCTGTGTTGCAGCAAGCTCGCGGATCACATCCACAGTTCGCGGGCCAGTAACAGTCTTCGAAGCATTCGAATTTTGAGCCACCATCGAAGGCTGATAGTTGTGGAGCGCCAATCCCATGCTTTTTAGATTGGCAGCAACCACCTCCCTTCTCGAAGCTTCGCGGCCGTGTCGGAGCATCGGCAATGCAATTGCCACCAACACCGCTACAACCAGAAGCGAGATGACGCACAGCGATCCAACGACGAACACGATCCATTTC
>JANNNN010000424.1:0-1643 GCA_031398555.1 Planctomycetia bacterium
TACTGTTTATTCTTTGGAAGTATTGAGGCGCTGAACCGCTTTACCTGACCGAAGCAACCGACAATTAGCCTACCAGTGTAGCGTCCAATGAAGGTCAGGGCAACGGTTTTGCATTCTCGTACTCTTATGTCGACTTCTCTCGACAAGTCCTTGTCAACACTCGGTTTTCTGAATGCCAGCTACCGGAGTTCAACACCGATTCTCGAAGATACGTCGCAAAATTCCTTCTTCATCCAAGTCTTTGCGACGATCACGACCGCGTATCCGAGATTAGCCAATCGAGTCGGCCATGTACATGAGGAATCCAAGGCTAAAGCAGGGGCTGAAAGCAAGCACGTGCTGATCCGCGTCGGTACGCCCTATTGCGGCTGGTGCAACGTGCTCGCACAGTTTGTGCAGGATCATGCTCAGTCGTTTGAGACCGACTACGTCGACATTAAAATTGACACGCTACGCATGTTGAATGCAGAACCGGCTTTGTCTCAATTTGAATCTAAGAAATCAGGAGGTGTCGAGCCGACCCGCATCTCGAAATCGCCGCTCGCGGACAGTACAGTTTTTGTACTGATAAAAAAAGCCTACGGTGCCGAGGCTCAATTAAGGACTTGATTTGAGGCGTTCGGTGCTCCCTAAACTCCAGGGCCGAACTCTTCATATTTTCTTAACGAAAAACGCACTGAAATCTTAATGATTGCTCGTCATCATATCGGGCTCTAAGTGGGTTCGTAAAGCTAGCAGTAAGCTGACCGCGAGTTCTTCAAGACGTTACTAGCTCGAGGCGCTCGGTTTGACTACACAGTTGCAACGCAACGGGCTTAGTTTGCTATTGTTGATTCCTCCAACGATCTAAGACAAATAGGAGTTAGCGCTATGAAGAAGCATGGTCTCAGGACTGGATTTACGTTAGTGGAACTGCTGGTGGTGATTGCCATCATCGGCATCCTTGTAGGGCTCTTACTCCCAGCCGTGCAGGCTGCTCGCGAAGCAGCCCGCCGTATGAGTTGCGGGAACAATCTCAAACAAATGGGATTGGCGATGCACAATTATGAATCGGCTTTCAAGAAGCTACCAAGCGCAATGATGGGTGCGAATTCAATGCCTGCTGGACGAGATCCATCAGGCGAGCAAGATGATGGATACTCGTGGGCGGTAGCCATCCTTCCGTATTTGGAGCAATCGGGTTTGTACAACCAATTGGACGCCACAACCAAGGCTGCGGGTATTCCCCTTGGAACGTATGGGATCATGAAAAGGTACCGCACTGCCAACCCTTCCAATCCCGTGATACCCGGCGGCGCAACTAAGATTTCCGTTTACCGATGCCCTTCATCTGCGCTACCCGATATCGTGCCGGCCACTTGGCAAATTCCCGGAAGCCAGAGGCTCGTTCCACCCGTCGGAGCCGTTCCGCCGAACGCTAATCAGCCTTGTATTGGCTATGCAACCAACGATTACAAGGGTGCCGGCGGAAGTAACCGTGGCGATTTTGGTGTGCTTCACAAACTTTGGGAGAAGCCGTCCAACACGAGATTCGCGGACATTACCGATGGACTTAGTAATACTATTTTGATCACAGAGTCAACTTATTTGACGGGCAATAGTCGAACCGCACCAACCGTTTTCGAGGACTGGCCATTGTGGCT
>JANNNN010000474.1:0-3112 GCA_031398555.1 Planctomycetia bacterium
GAAAACAATTTCGTCAAGCATTCGCGTGCCGCCCACGTCCGTTGGGATGCCAATCAGCGCAAGGCGAGCCGCAATCTTGGTCAATGAAAAAAGTTCCGAGTCCCCACCAGCGAAATCTCCAAGCAAGATCCAGTCGTCTTCGCCACGGCCATCGTTTTGAACGGCGTTAATGAGACTAGGAAGAAGTTCGCGTTCGCGTTGAGCAAAATCGGGATCGAGGCAAACATTGATCATCGAAAACGTAAACGCATGATGCGGAGCATGACCTCTGGTCCGAAACCAAGCTACCAGCGGTTCACGAACCATGAGGTCGTCGGGATCTTCAACGGTATAGAGTTGGTAACGGTCGGTTTCGAGTCGTTGGGTGTCGAAAATGTAAGCGAACTGTTCAAGCTGGGGGGGGCGTCCTACGCGTGGCCCGATCATGTAATCGTAATTCCGCCCCGACTGATTTAAGCGTTCGACAAGCAACGGCAAAATGTCGTCGCGGTTCGACTGGATGCCTTGCAAGGCGACAACATCGAAGCGTCGCAAGATGCGAACCAACATTTCGAACACATGTGGTTTGGCGAGTTTAGTGGCGCCAAGCGATGGTATGTGAAAACTTGCGACACGGATTGTGCTGGCTGATCCAGTCAACGCACCGGATAGAGAACCGGTAGCGATGGACTTGTTTTCCCAAATCGCAAATTTCTCGTTGATCGTTAACAAGCGTCCTAGATCGGGTTCGAGTGTTCCAGTCGGCATCGGTAGACTCGGCGACGTGCCTTGTGGGGGTTGCGAGTTGAATTGTGAACTTATTCCCGAGTTCGCCTGAGCCCTAGGGAAATTGCCAGGGGTGGTCGATGGAAAAGTTTTCAGCTCGGTACCTACCTGCTGATTGCTCGCGGACTGGTTCCCGTAGGGTTGGTTTCGGCTGAGCAGTGGTGCGATGGGGGGCGCGTCGAGACTATCAACGTTGTTTAGAAAAGCTGACGCCCAGATGTCGCCGCTGTCATGACGCAGTTCAATATCAGTCGGTGAACGACGTTCGAGATGAAGGTTCTCAAGGCCGTCTATGCGATAGTGGTTTAGAACAAACGCCAGCCCAGCGATGGTCGCGGTTGCAGCAGGCCACTGTCGACGAAGTTGAAACATAGGCTGAGGTCCCGAGCAATTAGTCTTAGAGACTAAGTTCCCAAGCGACCACTCACACTACCATGTGTCGAGCGATCGCGGTGTGTTTGACCGACTAAGTAGGGCGGTAAACCGGACCAGGATCCCTCCCAGAAAGAACATCCTTGAGTCCATCGACTTAAAGGTGTTTCTTACTGAAAGGTTTTAATCAAATTTACAACTGGCCAGAAACGCTAGTGAACGTAGTTTTAGCGTTTGTGCCGACAGTTCTGATTGCGGCGAGGCACACAACCACAATTAGAGCCAACATCACAGCATATTCAACAGCGGTCGGACCATCTTCAGATTTTAGGAAACGGTTGATTCTTTTCATTTCTGATCACCTATGCGTATAAACTGGGGCATGCGGGGAGAATTTTCCCGTCATACGAAAACCTAGGTTTCTACACACACTGCGTCAAACAAATTCAAAAATATTTATAGATTTGACGATTGGGTGAAACAGAACAGTGATTTTGCTAGACTTGCAGATTAGCCGCGACCAGTGTGTTGCGGAGGAGCATCGCGATTGTCAGCGGTCCAATACCACCGGGGACTGGCGTGATCGCGGACGCTATCTCCTCAACCGAAGCGAAGTCGACGTCTCCAACGAGTTTGTCGTCCACGCGATTGATGCCTACATCAATGACGACAGCACCTGGTTTAACCATGTCAGCCGTTATTAGTCGGGGCTTTCCGACCGCAGCCACCAGGATGTCGGCGCTGCGAGTTATCGCGGGAAGATTGTTGCTTTGGCTGTGGCAAACAGTAACGGTCGCGTTTGCGTACTCACGACCGAGTCCGATGTCACGCTGCAGCAGCATGTTCGCCAGCGGTTTTCCGACAATGTCGCTACGGCCAACGACAACCACATGCTTGCCTGCAACAGTGTGACCATAGCGAGCCAAAACTTGGACCACGCCGTGCGGTGTACACGGGAGAAATCTTGGGCGCCCTTGAACTAGCAGCCCCACGTTCTCGGGCGAGAAGGCATCGACATCTTTAATTGGGCTGACAGCATCGAGAACTTTCTGAGCGTCGATTTGGGCGGGAAGTGGAAGTTGTACGAGTATTCCATTGACGGACCGGTCAGAGTTCAGTTCGCTGAGCAAGGAAAGAAGTTCAGCGGTGGTCGTTGTGGCTGGACGACGAATCAGTCGGCTGTGCATGCCGACTTTCTCGCAGGCCTTTTCTTTGTTTCGCACGTAGACTTGGCTGGCTGGGTCGTTACCGACAAGTACGGCCGCCAAGGTGGGAACGGCGTTGCCAGAGGCACTCCATTGCTGGACCTCGGCGGCGATTTCCAAGCGAAGTTGATCGGCGGTCAGTTTGCCATCGAGTATTTGAGCAGTCATGCCAGTGATTTCATGGAAGATTTATGGAAGCGGTCAGTAATTCAGTATGAGCGGATCAGTTTTAGCCAAATTCTGCAAATTTGCAGCGGGACGGCAGCGGGTGTACGATAGCACGCACGTTCCGCATGTCCTGGAAACCGCCCGCGTGGTGAGTGAAGGGGGAAACCCGCCCCGTCTTGCCATCGAAGGGAGTCCACTTCATGATGATCGATGTCTGAACTTAAATATCCCGCCTGTTGATCGTTAAAGCGAAGAAACGATTGATAGTTCGTAAGAGCAACAATTGGGACAATTGTGCGACACTTTCCATACTCGGAGTTATCGTTATGCGTTTTTTTATAACCGCTTTGGTTTTACTGGCTACTGGTGCCATGTTGATTTGGCCAGCCTCTCAGACCAAGTCAACTTTTTCAACGACTGAAGCACAAGCCGCTCAGGAGGGCGCAAAGCCTGGCAATCCTATAATGAAGACCGCTCGAGAGTTCCTCGATACGCTCAACGAAAAGCAGAAAGCACAAGCGGTTGTAGTTTACGATTCAGAGACTCGCGTGAAGTGGCACTTCATTCCGCTGGATACTCGCAAAGGCTTGCCACTGATGGAA
>JANNNN010000477.1:0-5315 GCA_031398555.1 Planctomycetia bacterium
CGTAGGATGGGACCATTTGTCCCGTCCTTCCGCTAGCACTCACTTACGCTCGATGGCCAAAAGTTTCTCGCGGGCCGCGCGGCTGATGTCTGGGAAATCGGTGAAAAAGCCGTCCACTTTTTGGTCGACGATTAAAAACATGTGTAGGTCATCGGCCGACTTGGACCACTTGGGAAGCTGGTCAATGCGTACAGTGTACGGATGGACGGCTAGTTGAACTTCATGAGCGGCTTCGACGAAGCCGGAAGATTCGACTTCACCACTGATAGAGGGCTTGACAAGCCAATCGAGCGAAGGGCCGATGCCATCTGCATATGCCGCCGTAGCTTGCAGGGATTTTCTCCAGCCACCTTCTGCGAATTTTGCTGGATCGCCACCGGTCAGCTGTATCAATCGCAGATGGCAGCCGGCTGACTTGAGGCGTTTCAGTTCGTCAGCTTCGAAGCACTGGATGAAGCAGGCGTCAGACTTCGTGCGATAGCCAAACTCAGCGAGCAGTGGAAGCAATTTGTCCCCCATCGGGTACTCGAATTGCGTTGCGTGCCAGGTAGGAGCTTTAAGTTCAACGTAAATACCGACATGGCTATGGCGTGTCTTATTCCAACCTTGGATGAGCCGAATTTCATCTTCGAGTCGCATGAGTCTTTGGTTGAACGAACCGGGAAAGCGGTTTTCAAAAACTTGCTTGCCTTGGTAATCCGTTCTTTCATGGACGCTCAGCGATTGAATTTCGAGCCACGTGAAATCTGCGAAGTAGTATTTTCCGTCCTCACGCATGCGATCTTTGAAACGCTCTTCGACGTTGGTCGTTCCCTCCATAGTAATATCGTGCGTAACAACAAATACGCCATCTTTAGATAGAACGACATCTTGCTCGACAAAGTCGGCACCTTGGGCAAGCGCGAGAGCTTTGGCACCTTCGGTATGTTCGGCAAGATAGCCGCTGGCTCCGCGATGAGCGACGATGATGGGACGCCTGCCCGGCTCCTCCGCGACCGTATTATGTAAAGGGACAGAGCTCGCCTGGAAGCTAATTAATATTGCAACAAGCAAGTCAAAGTTTCGGCTGAACATGATTTGGTACCTAAAATTGAGTTGATCGAGCGGCTGTGCCGGAAAGCAACATGTCCGGTTTCTTCCGAAACCCTTAATACGCTCTTATCCCGGTCGCGGTTGAATAAGTTACGCTAATACTAATCGTGAAAATTTGCGAAACTTTGGATCATCGAACGCAAGACTGAGGTAGCCTCCATCTATTGGGCAGCTAATAATATGCAAGTTGCTGAAATCTTTTGAGAGTTGCTTTACAGCTCTGCTAGATTTTGACACTGGACTACCACTGGTGGAATGCAGCCCGACTTTTATGCCCTGATCGCAGAATTCCAGCCCAAACAAGCTTAGCACTCATTGATGCGGCTCCTTGTGTCCCACCTTATCCCTTCCAATACTAAGACAGAGCTGTCCGACGCTTTCGGCAAAAGGGTGCGGTACGTGAGGCGATATCGCCTCACAGTTCATAGGAGATATTTGAAACTGGTATATAGAGCAGTTTTGAAGCTTTCTCACTTGCTGTGGGCGTCCATTCATTCTATTCGCCTTCTTCGTGAACCAATACGACCAGCTTCAACAGCAGGATTTCCGTTGGTGTTTTTTTCTGATTGCCTTCCTTTAGACCAATTGCGTGCATTTATTAGTGCCCGTTCGATGAGTTTTCAATGAATAGCTACAGCCTTGATTACATCGATGATTTATATGTTCAGTACATTCGAGATCCGGGAAGTGTTTCCCCTGGTTGGCGCAAGTATTTTGAAGAGTTTTCGTTAGCGGCTAGTGCCGGCGCTCAAGCAGTTGACGGTAATGCAGTAGCTGTAGCCTTAGCTGACGACGATGAAATGCCAACCGCTCATGCGCGATCGATTCGCGACGAGGCACTTTGGTTGGCCAAGATGCAGGACCGGGTCGATCAGTTGGTACGCGAGTATCGAGTTCGCGGTCACTTGATGGCTCAACTCGATCCATTGGGAATTCAGCGGGAGCATCATCCGCCGGAGCTGGACCCCGATTCCTACGGGCTGAGCAGCGCGGACCTGGAACGCCCATTTAGTTGCGAGAACTTGCAATATGTGGATGGCCGGTCATTAGGGGCAATTCTCGCCAAGCTGCGGGCTACCTATTGTCGAAGCATTGGTGCGCAGTTTATGCACATTGACAACCGGACCATCCGCGATTGGTTGCAGCGTCGGATGGAGAGCTGTGAGAACCGATTGGACTTGTCGCGTGAAGTTCAAGTTCGGATTTATACTCGGCTGGCGGATGCGGCGATCTTTGAAGAATTTGTTCGCAAGAAATTTGTTGGCGCAAAGACTTTTTCGTTGGAAGGCGCTGAAAGTCTGATTCCGCTGCTTGATCTTGCGCTAGAGAAGGCTGGCCAGCACAACGTTTCAGGCGTGGTGATGGCGATGGCACATCGCGGTCGTCTGAACGTCTTGGCAAATATCCTGGGCAAACGTGCACAAAGCATTTTTTGGTCTTTTGATGACCCTCGACCGGATATGCATCGCGGGACTGGCGACGTTCGATATCACTTGGGATATAGCAGCGATTGGACCACATCGACAGGCGCAAAAGTCCATATCTCATTGTGTTTTAACCCCAGTCACTTGGAGTTCGTGAATACGGTGGCTCAAGGCCGTTGTCGCGCCAAGCAAGACCGGGCAGCGGACGAACGACACGCTGAATCGATGACCATTTTGATTCACGGGGATGCATCTTTCGCGGGCGAAGGAGTCGTTCAAGAGACGCTCAACATGAGCCAGTTGCCTGGTTACACAACGGGTGGCACACTGCACGTGATCATCAATAATCAGGTCGGCTTCACGACCGAGTCCGACGAAGCTAGGTCGTGCACATACGCGACTGATGTGGCAAAAATGCTGCAAATCCCCATCTTTCATGTGAATGGCGAGGATCCGGAAGCGGTTGCGCAAGTCGTGAACCTAGCGATGGACTTTCGCCGAGAGTTCAAGCGTGATGTTGTGATTGACATGTACGCTTATCGACGTTGGGGCCACAACGAAGGGGACGAGCCCCGATTCACACAGCCGAAAATGTACAAAGTGATTGATGAGCGTAAGAACGTTCGCGAAAGCTACCTTGAGCGGCTGCTCGAAATGGGCGGCAAGATCACCCGTCAAGAAGCAGACGGAATTGCTGAAGTCCGACAAAACAAATTGGAACGCGAATTCGAGGCGGCTCAAAAAGAAGAGTATGTCTCGGACTTGCAGACGTTGGGTGGGCATTGGTCAGGTTACTTCGGCGGTCCAGAGCCAACCGGTGACAATCCGGTTACTGCGTTGGCTCAGGAGAATGCAGTTGGTTTGCTCACTAAACTTTCTGCGACACCGGCGGACTTTAACGTCAACCGCAAGCTCGTAAAATTCTTGAAGGACCGGGCCGATATGGCTGCCGGTCAGAAGTCGTTGGATTGGGCCAGTGGCGAAGCTTTGGCGATTGGCAGTCTATTGACCGAGGGTCATCCGGTTCGTTTTAGCGGTCAGGATTCTGAACGGGGCACGTTCAGTCAGCGGCACGCTGTGCTCCATGATGCTGTTACGAATCAAAAGCACACGCTGCTTAGATTGCTAGATCCTAATCAGGCCCGCCTGGAAATCATCAATAGTCCGCTTTGCGAAGCGGGCGTACTGGGGTTCGAATACGGTTATTCGCTCGATTGTCCTGAAGGGTTGGTGGTTTGGGAGGCACAGTTCGGAGACTTCTGGAACGCGGCTCAGGTCATCGTCGATCAGTTCATTGCGAGTGCTGAAGACAAGTGGGGACGACTGAGTCATTTGACTTTGTTGCTGCCGCATGGTTTCGAAGGTCAGGGACCAGAGCATTGTAGCGCGAGATTGGAACGGTTCCTGTTGTTGACCGCCGAAGACAACCTTCAGGTCACGCAGCCTTCCACTCCGGCTCAATATTTCCATTTGCTTCGGCAACAAGTCAAGCGACGTTGGAGCAAGCCGCTGGTGGTTCTGACACCGAAGAGCTTGCTGCGTCATGCGGCATGTGTTTCACCGCTAACGGATTTCACTTCGGGCGGATTTAAGAAAATACTACCAGATGAACGGCAAAATCCGGCTCGTACCGATCGCGTACTCATGTGCAGCGGCAAGATCTATTACGAATTGGCCGAGAAACGTGAAGCACTGAAGGCCCAAAATGTCGCGATCATTCGGATCGAGCAGTTCTATCCGCTGGCTGTGAACACGTTGCTCAGTGCGCTCGAACCTTATGCGCCGGGAACGGATTTGGTCTGGATCCAAGACGAACCGACAAATATGGGCGGTTGGCAATTTATGAAGATGCGTTTTGGCGATGCCCTGGCCGACAGTAAGTCTAAGCTTCGCTTGCTTTCACGTGTCGAATCCGCCAGCCCGTCAACCGGTTCTATGAGCGCTCATAAGTTAGAGCAGCAAGAATTGATGGACTCCGCTTTTGCAGGCCTGTAGCCATCCGTGGCCGACGCTGCCAGCGTCGGTCTCATAATCTTCGGGGCGGACGTTACCAGCGTCCGCGAATGATAACCGCGCCCGACGCTGGCAGCGTCGGCCACGAGTTTGCCCTTCTGCAGCAATGTTCGCAAACTGGGCGAAAACTTTGCGGACTCTAACTGACAATCCGCTACAAAATCGGTAACCTGTAGTAACCCAAAACCGGTTGTACTGAATTGTGCGAAAGCTGAGTCATTTTCTGGCCAGCGTGTCCTACACCCAAGCTAATTTCTGTCGAGCGATTTAAAGGTTGTTGCGTCCATGTTAGAGGTCAAAATTCCGTCGGTCGGCGAGTCGATTACTGAAGTTCAGATTGCCCAATGGCTTAAGCAAGATGGCGATTGGGTTGCCAAAGACGAGAATATCGTCGAACTAGAGACCGAAAAAGCGTCGGTACAGATCCCTGCTCCTATCGCTGGCTACCTCCGTAATATTCGTAAAAATAACGAAGAATTCGCAAACGTAGGCGACGTAGTTTGTGAACTCGAGCCGGCTGATGCCCCCTCAGACAAGCCTAAAGCAGCGCCCGCGCCAGCAGGTGGGCCTAGTTCGGGTTCGTCGAGTCCTGCCCAAGCCCCATCTGACCCTCCGCGGGTCATGCCTGCTGCCCAACGCATGATGAGCGATAACAACCTCAATGCCGGCCAAGTACAACCGACCGGACCTGGTGGGCGAATTCTTAAAGAGGATGTGCAGCGCGTTACCGAAGCGGCTAAAGCGCCTGCTCTGGCGCCAGAAAAGCAGGTGCCAGAAAAGCAGGTG
>JANNNN010000493.1:0-3754 GCA_031398555.1 Planctomycetia bacterium
GCGCGCAGCACCCTTCTGGCTGACGATCCGGTCGCGAGCGATAAAGATTCGGCGATACACGTACCGACTCCGGCCGTGATTGTTGCCAAGATGCTCGAAGCGGCGCGGGTCAATAAAGATGACTTGCTGTACGACTTGGGTTGCGGCGACGGCCGGATTGTGATCGCTGCTGCATCTACGTACGGTTGTCGAGCCGTGGGCTACGACATTGATGAACGAAAAGTTAAGGAGTCGAAGGAGAATGTCAAACAGCACGGCGTCGAAGACCTGGTGGAAATCGAGCAGGGTGACATTTTCAAGCTTGACCTGCAAAAAGCGACAGTTATTACGTTATTTCTTTTGCCCGAAATGAATATCCAACTCATTCCGCAGTTGGAGAAGCTTAAAGATGGATCGCGCGTCGTCTGCCATGAGTTTGCACTCAAAGAAGTACAACATGATCTTAAGCTGACCGTTACGACACAGCCCGATGGTGTGCCGCGCGATATTTATCTCTACAAATTGCCGTTGAAAAAGATTGTCGCCAAGTGAAGTTAAGAGCGACTGAGCCTTAAACTTGGTTGGCATTGGTGGGTCCACTTTGTGTCCAATTGTGGCGGGGCACTCGCAGGGATTAGAATATTGCTGTCTATCCCGCCTCTTTACTTTCCCGCCCGAGGTTGATTCATGACTGCTCTGACACGACAATTTTCGCGCCGCCACGTCTTGCAAATTGCAGCTGCCTGTACGGTGACCGGCGCTATTGCCAAACCAGTTAGGGCGACTACAGCTAACGATAAACTGAATCTTGCATTCGTTGGCGTAGGCGGTCGAGGCCGGTCCAACTTGGATACGTGCGCAGGAACGGGCACCGTCAATGTAGTGAGTATCTGCGACGTCAATGGCGAGAATTTGGATCGCGTCTCGGCCATGCATCCACAAGCGAAAAAGTTCACCGACTTCCGCAAGCAGTTAGAAAATCTTAAAGACATCGATGGCGTTGTGGTCAGCACAGCCGAGCATACTCACGCGTTCGCAACGCTCCCCGCCTTGCTGCAAAAGAAACCGGTTTATTGCGAGAAGCCGCTTACGCATAATATCGCTGAGTCGCAGCGGATTATGCAAGCCGCGAAAGAGGCGGGCGTAGCGACGCAGATGGGTACGCAGATTCATGCGGGTAATAACTATCGCCGCGTCGTTGAACTGATTCAATCCAAAGCGATTGGCAATGTAACTGAAGCTCATGTATGGACCTCTCGCGCTTGGGGACTGCAAAGCAAGGAGGATTCGGACGCTAACAAAGACATTGTTTATGTAACTGATCGTCCGGCCGAGGAGCAGACTCCGCCGCCGTTTCTCGATTGGGACCTGTGGATTGGTCCAGCTCCAATGCGACCCTATAACAGTGTCTATTTTCCGGGACCGAAGTGGTATCGCTGGTGGGACTTTGGCAGCGGCACCATGTCGGATCTTGGAAGTCATATGAACGACCTCGCATTTTGGGCACTGAAGTTAGATTCACCCAGGACGATCGAGGCGATCGGAGACAAGCCACATGCAGAGATCGCTCCCGCTTCGATGACGGCCGTTTATGAGTACACGGCTCGTGGCGATATGCCCGCCTGCAAAGTCAGTTGGTATCAGGGAACTCACAAGCCACAGATTTGGCACGACAACGGGATTCCACAGTGGGACACCGGAACGTTGTTTATCGGCGATAAGGGAATGTTGCTTTCCGATTACGGCAAGCACGTGCTATTGCCGGAAGAAAAGTTTAGTAACTTTCAACGTCCGGAAAAGACCATCGCCGATTCGCCGGGCCAACATGAGGAGTGGTTGGAAGCGATCCGCCGCGGCACCCCAACTGGCAGTCCGTTCAGTTACGCGGGTCTACTGACGATCGCCAATCACTTGGGAAATGTCGCGTTTCGAAGCGAACAAAAAATCGAATGGGATCCGGTTAATTTAAAAGCCAAAAATTGTCCGGCGGCAGATAAGTTCATCGCTCGCAAGCCCCGAGCCGGTTGGGCATTGGGATAGTTTTTAATGGCTCCAACAATTTGTTTTGACTAGGGCCAACTTTGACCAGTGCGTAAATAGAATGGGAGAACGAGGCTCCTGCCGAGCAAATCTCGAAAGTACTTTCGTCTAAACTGTACCCGACATCCAGGCGCTAGGAGAGTAAACTCACCGCCGAGAGTTCACGTTTACAAGTCCAATGAGGTTGCTTTATTGCGCCAGGACACCGCTCGGCGGGAGCCTCGTTCCACCGTTGCCGTCTAAACTAACAATCTGAAAAAGCTAACGTGCTTCTTCCAGGTTATCTAGGCTGCCCGTTCCGCAACTTGCCTGTAGGCGATATCCTTAGAGGGCAAGGAGCCCTGAATGAACGACACCGAATTCGATGCTGGTAGCGTCGACGCATACGACTACGAACTTCCTCGCGAATTGATCGCACAAAATCCGCTTGATCATCGAATTGACGCGAGGCTGCTACTTGTCGATCGCAAATCAGGCGAGCTTTCGCATCACTATGTTCGCGATCTGCCTGACTTGTTGAACGTAGGCGATGCGCTGGTGCTCAACAATTCAAAAGTCATCGCGGCTCGACTGCTTGGCAAACGGACCAGCACACAAGGACGTTGGGAAGGGCTTTACCTGCGTTCCGCCGAGCATGGATTTTGGGAAATTCTCAGCAAGACGCGGGGCTACTTGACGCCAGGTGAAACAATTTCGCTACGCGATCACGAAGGCCGCGACAGCGAGCAATTGGTTGTCTGTTCGCGCCTTGAAGAAGGTCGGTTGGTGGTCCGACCACTCGAGCCCATCACCATTGATGATTTCTTGGCGAGGTTTGGCAAGGTCCCATTGCCTCCCTACATTCGCGATGGACTGATGGTTGATCAGGATGTTGAATCGTACCAAACCGTTTATGCCAAAAACCCTGGTTCGGTGGCAGCTCCGACGGCTGGCCTTCATTTTTCAACTGACCTAATCCGTCACTTGCAAAAACGAGGGGTGGTAACGGCAGCGCTAACCTTACACGTTGGCGTTGGGACTTTTCGGCCCGTAGCCACAGCGAGACTCGACGATCATAAGATGCACGCCGAGTGGTGTGAACTGACCGATGCGGCGGCTGCGAAGATCACCGAAGCGCGAGCCGCGGGTGGTCGTGTAGTTGCGGTGGGTACCACGAGCGTCCGAGTGCTTGAGTCCGCTGCGCAAAAAAATTCCTCAAAGCTTGGCGGGTGGAGCGGCGAGACCGACATCTTCATTCGCCCGCCTTATAAGTTTCAAATCGTCGACGCGCTGCTTACCAATTTTCACTTGCCCAAGAGTACGCTGTTGATGTTGGTCAGCGCGTTTGCGGGTCGCGAGCTTATTAAGCAAGCGTACCGCGAAGCTATTGAGGAACGCTACCGTTTTTATAGTTACGGCGATTGCATGCTGATCGTGTGATTCTCAAGAGTCGATTTATAGTGCAAGCAATTAGCCACAAAATGACACTGGCATGCACGCCAGTACCGCCATAACCTCTTCAGAAAAATTCCTAGAGCAATCCGTAAGCCTGCAGCGTGGCTCGCAGTTGTTCAAACTGCTTGTCATCCAGCTGGGTCATTGGCAATCGCAGCTCACCAGCGTCGCGGCCAAGAATACGCATGGCTGTCTTCACTGGAATTGGATTGGTCGATAAGCCCAGCATGTCGCGAAAGAGCGGGCACGGCGTGATGCAGCGGGATTTGCCGAGGTAGGGCGCGAGAAACCCTTCGGACGC
>JANNNN010000549.1:0-2889 GCA_031398555.1 Planctomycetia bacterium
GCCACTGGCGATTTCCGGGCGCATCCACAAGATTACGGATAGCGATACGTACAACTTTACAGCTCAGGCTTCCGGTCTGGTGACTTGTCGGCTGCACGATCGCGTTGGGCAACCGTTCAATGGCGTGCTGACGGTCCTTGACCAACATCAGAGAGTCATTGCTGATGCCGCCAACACGACTAGCCGTGCAGAGACGATCGTCATGTTCCAGGCTAGCAGCGGCAGTACCTACTCGATCAATATTCACGATGTAAATTTCGGGGGCGACCACGGCTATGTATACCGATTGACTTTAGATCAAGGACCACGAACTGTTGCGACGTTACCTTGTGTGCTCGCCCGGGGACAAGTCACCGAAATCGAATTCATGGGTTGGGGACTTGTATCAGGCAACCGTCAACTTGAATCGCTGACGCGCGAAATCACAGTCCCGGAATCGATTGTTCAAGAACATATGGAGTACGTTTTGAAGACACAGCACGGCGATGTTCCGATTAAGTTGCCAGTCGGTGCGGCGAGCGATGTTCGAGCCGCCAGTTCGCAAGATCTTGCAAAGCGAACACTGACTTGCCCCACATCCGTCGCTGGCAGTTTCACCCAAATCGAGCCCGCTTCACAGATGCCAGTCGAGCGATTCTTGCTGAGCGCGAAGAAAGGAGACTTTTATCATCTGTCGGTTGAAGCAGCCCGCTGGGGCTCAACCGCTGATCCAACCTTAGTGATTATTTCATCGGCAGGAAAAGAGATTCTCCGCAGCGATGATGCGACGGACTCAGTCGATATTCATGCCAATTTCAATGTTCCCGAAGATGGCATTTATGAAATCATTCTTAGCGATCTGTCAGGCACTAAACCTTCGCGAGAGAATATTTACCGTCTGTCAGTGGAAGATCAAGATTTTGCATCCGAGTTTACGCTACAAGCGCCTGAAAGAATCGATATTCCCTTGGGCGGCAAGGTCGAACTGGTTGCCAAAACCATCCGCCGCGGCGCGTGGGATGAACCGATTGTCTTGACGCTTGAGGACCTTCCAGAAGGCGTTACAGTACCACTGGTTTCCGCAACGCCTGATGCCAAGCCTACTGAAGCCAGCTCCGCACTGGCAAACAGTTCGGCAAACAGTCCGCCTAAGCGAAGAAAAAAAGAGGGGCCTAAGGAAGCTAAGATTTCTTTGAACGCAGCCGATAATGTTGCCGCTAGCGCCAAATTGGCGAGGCTGGTGGCCACTGCGACCATCAATGATCAACTAGTTGTCCGGAGAAGCCAGCCCATCTTGGTTTCAACGACACTTAAAACTCGTTGCGTTGTGAAATCGGCTGTACAGGATGGAGGTCGCATCGTGAATCGCGGGACAACTTATCCAGCCGATGTGATCATTGAACGACTGGAAGATTTCAAAGGTCCAGTCGAATTGCAGATGGCCGCAACCCAGCAGCGACAGCGACGCGGAATATTCGGTTCAAACGTAGTCGTCCCGGCTGGCGATGCAGAAGTACAGTACCCAGTGTTTATGCCCGAATGGCTAGAAACCAGTCTGACCGCGCGCATCAATGTGATCGGCATCGCCCAAGTCCCAGACCCGCTCGGTAATGTTCGTCACATCACCGGTATCATGGATGGGTTTATTGTAATGAGTCTCGAAGGGGCGTTACTCAAACTAGTTCACGAACCTCAAGAACGCATCGTGCAACTCGGTTCAAAGATCGATATTCCGTTAAAAGTCTCGCGCAGTGTCAAACTGCCTGAATCAGTTCTGATTGAATTGGTGGCGGTTGAAGAGGTGTCTGACATAGTTAATACTAAGGAGCGGAATAAAACTTCCGACGCCAACGTCGGTGCCAACGCTACTTCCACGGAGCAGAAGGCGACACTGCTGCGCGACAGTATTAGTTGCCAGTCAGTCATCGTTCCCAATACTTCGCAGTCGACCACGGTCACCTTGCAAATCGGTTCACAACCGCAGTCGGTAGGTAAACTTTCGGTTAAATTGCGTGCGACCGCTTTGCAAAATGGGCGTTGGCCAGCCATCGCCGAAACTACTGTTCCCTTAACCGTAATCTCCACTGTTGCGGATTAGAATCTATTGGCTAGCCGGACGACTAATAAACTCAATCTCCCCGTTTGAGATGTTGTAAAGTGCTCCAACCACTGCAACACAATTTTCAGCCACCAATCTGCGAATGATATCGCTTTCATTTGTTATCTCGTCAACGCATCGTAACACGTGCCGCCGTGCAACTTCATCCACAAAATGGCTCAACTCCTCCGGCGAGGTCGGATCCACTCGCTGCAACGCAATTCGATCGATCGATTTCTGGATATCATTCACAATCGGCTCCAAGTGACTACAACCAGTGACTTCGCTAACCGATTGCGATGAATTGGCAAACCTGACTGCGGCACCAACTGCTCCGCAACTTGTATGGCCGAGCACAAGAATCAGTTTGGCTCCAGCCACCGCAGTGCCAAATTCCATACTTCCCAGCACCTTGGGACTGTTCACGTTTCCAGCCACGCGGACGCTAAAGATATCGCCCAGACCTAGATCAAAGATCAACTCAGCCGGCGAACGCGAATCGATGCAACTTAAAATCACCGCCATCGGATGCTGTCCGGTGGAGGTTGACTGAAGCTGCTTCCCGAAATCGCGAACCCATCGCTTGCCGGTTCGAAAACGCTCGTTGCCTTCCTTCAAAATACTCAGTACGCGATCCGGTGTAAGTTGATCGCGAAGTTCACGAGTACTGTGATCTACGAACCGCGATTGATCTTCCAGGTGATACTTTTCTCGGAAGCCGTTCAAACTGACTTGCACGCCGCGAGTCGGAGCGATATGGTCGCGAAACTCACGAATCATTCCCAATATATCTGGATCGATATAGTCGGTAC